>JAJUHI010000076.1 GCA_029267955.1 Sporobacter termitidis
GGCGCAAGCCAAATTCCGGGCGCTCCGCCCGGCGTTTTATTTCTCAGTCAGCTGCCGGTATGTCTCCATCAGCTCGATAAACTTGCCGGCGTCGCCCCCCGTGTCGGGGTGGTACTGCTTGGCAAGCACCCGGAATCTGTGCTTGATGTCTGCCGCGCCGGCGTCTGGCGGCAGCCCCAGCTTTGCCAGAAGGGCCGGGTCATAACAGCCGCCGGCGCCCTCAAAGCCGGTCTCCTTGTATATTTCGTAATATATGTAGGCGAAATACTCGTCCACAGCGGCCTTGTACGCATCCCGGCCCATGGCGGCCAGCTGCCCGAGAGAGTACTTTGCAAGGCCCCTGTAAGGCTCATGGAGGTCAAAGAAGCTGTCCCAGACGAGCCGGGCGCCCGCCGGCCGGCATCCGCCAAACCGGAGCTTTTCCTCCAGGGTCTTCAGCTGTCTGACCCGGCGTTTGGTCTCCTCCAGCCGTATATCCTTCACCGCCCTCGCTCCCCGCCGGGTAAAAACCTCTTCCTGTCGGCGGGCGTGGCGATCCTGCCGATAATCACGGCGGCCTCGGCACGGGTAATCGGGCGTTCCGGGTAAAACAGGCCGCCGGCGGCCGGCAGGAAAACGCCGGCCCGGAGCAGGCGATACACGGCCGGGCCGTAGCCCGACTGCTCGTCAACATCCGTCACGCTCGGTACGCGGTTAATCACGGGGAACTCCGCCTCCGGCACGCTGCCGGCAAAGATGTAGGCCGCCTCGGCTCTGGTGGCAAACTCGTTGAAATCCTCAAATTCGCCGCTTTTGATAATGCCGTTTTTCAGCGCGTACCGGACATACGGCCGGTACCAGGGGGTATCCTCCTCAAAGCGCCCCGTGCCGCCCCGGTAAATCTGATGCACCACCGCGGCCATCCGGACGGCCTCGGACAGCCTCAAAAACCCTTTGGGGTTCCCGTCGGACGGCTTCGGCCGCTTCGGTTCATCCTTCTCCTCCCCGGTATCCCTGCCGATGAGCTTACCCTCTGCCGCGGGCCCGAACAGGTACAGCGCGTACGGGAGCTCCTTGAGCTTTTTCAGGTTCTGCATGCTCCCGGCCGCCGCCGGCGGCTCCGGCGCCGACGGTCTGACAACACCGGCGGCAAGGCTCGGCAGCGGATTTTCCGGCGCCGCCGCCTGTACCTGCTGCGCCTGTACGGGGGCCCTCTGGGCCGGCCCTTCGGGCATCAGCACCCGCTCCTGGACGGCCGGGGCTTCCGGCATCGGCGGCGCGGGCGGCTCGGTGGGGACCGGCGGTTTGGCTTGGGCAGGCGGCTTGGCTAGGACCGTTGGCGCCGCCGGCTGTGTTTCCTGTCCGGCCCCCGGCGAAATGGCCGGCGGTGCGGCGCTCTTGTCCTCCGGCAACACCTGCAAACCGGGTGTCGACGGCGGCGTGTCCGGGATTACCGGCCGGGCCGGGGTTTCCGGCTCCGGCGCGGCCGCGGCTTCGTTGCCCAGCATCCGCATGAACGTGTCCCGCAGCTCCGGCTCCATCTCCATAATCGCTTCAAAATCCGACGCCGTCAGCCGCACGGCCAGATGGGCGGCCGTCTGCGGCAAGCGGTCCGGCTGCGGCGTCGCCGGTTCCGGCCCGTCGATATCCGCCGGCGGCGCTCCTGGGCCGGCCTCCGGTATCAAAGGGGCTTTATCCGCCCCGGTCTCCGGCGCGATATCCGACGGCGGCGGGAATACCGGCGGCGCGGATACCGGCCCTCGGGGCAGCGGCGTCTCTCTCCCTATGATCGCGGTTCCGGGCGGGGCGGCGTTGTCGTCCGTATCTACCGGCGCGGGATGACCCGGCATAACCTCCCGGATGATTCGGACGGCCCGCCGCGCGGCCAGCTTCCCCAAGGCCTCGTAGTTTTTTGCACGGGCCATTTCCTGTGCGATTTCCGGCGGGACGGGCGGCTCGGTGTCGTCGCCGATGCTGAGCTTGTACGCCCCGCCCGACGGCTCCTTCGCCGGCCCTTCCTCGGGAGCCGGGCCGCCGGGGCAATACCCGCCCGGCGCGCCGCCGCCGTTTCGGCCGTCGCTGTTTAACTTCAGCGTGTAGGGCGTGTTGAGCAGCTCCGAGGTCACGCTGTCCGCCGGAAAGCTGTCCTGGGGCACCGGCATGACCTCCACGGGCGGCCCCGAGTTGTTCTTTGCCGTGACGGCGCCGGTCTCCGGCAAAATCGGTATCACCGACGCAAGGCCGTTAACGATACCCTCCATGCTGCATGCCCCCTTTCCTTAAAGTCTTTAACATATTTATCGTTAAATTTGGGCTTTTCTGTAACGGGCGGCACCGGACATGAAAACAGGTAAAGCAAAACCCCGGAGCGCGGCGGCTCCGGGGTTGGCTTAATTGTGCTATCGCTTTGGAAGTATAGAGTACCGGACTGGCGGTTACTCTGCCGCGGCGGCTTCGGTGGGGGCTTTCGCCTCCGCCGGGGCGGCTTCTTCCGTCGCCCTGCCCAGGTATTCGGGCAGTTCCATGCCGGCCATCTTGAACAGCTCGTTCATGGGCGGGATGGATTTCATGAGGCCCGACAGGAAGTTTGCCGTGCTGGAGGCGCCGTCCTTGCCGCCCATGCCGTCCCAGACGGTGATCTTGTCGATCTTGAGGTTCTTGACCGCCTCCACCTGGATTTTCACCAGGTCCTCCAGCTTGTCGGCGATCATCAGGCGGATGGCGTCGCTGGAGTTGCCGCCGGCGGCCTTGACCACCTCGGCAAGACCCGCGGCCTGCTTGGTGAGAATCTCCTGGATACCGCGGCTTTCCGCTTCCATCTTGGCGAAGATGGCGTCGGCCTCACCGCGGGCCCTTCTCCTCAGCTGCTCGGCCTCGGCCTCAGCGGCGATCTCCTTCTGGCGCTTTTCAATTTCGGCCTTGACGAGAACGTCGGCTTCCAGCGTGGCCCTCTCGCGGGCAGCGCGGGCCAGC
The DNA here is from genome assembly GCA_029267955.1 of Sporobacter termitidis. Classification (GTDB taxonomy): domain Bacteria; phylum Bacillota; class Clostridia; order Oscillospirales; family Oscillospiraceae; genus Sporobacter; species Sporobacter termitidis_A. The sequence continues at coordinate 2,953 of JAJUHI010000076.1, forward strand.
TCGGCGGCCTGTTCGGCGGCATACGCCTCTTCCAGGGCCTTGGCGGCGGCGATTTTTTCCGCGGACACGGCCCGGCGGTTGGATTCCGCCTCCAGCTCACGCCGGGTGGCGTCGGACGCGGCGATCTCCGCTTTGGCCGCGTTTTCGCCCTTGATGGCTTCCGAATCGGCCATGGCGACCTGGATTCTTCTGTCTCTGTTGGCGTTGGCCTCGCCGATGGCGCCTTCCCGGTCCGCTTCGGCGACGGACCTCTTCGCGTCGTTGATGGCCTTGGCGGCGGCCTCGCGGCCCAGGGCGGTGATGTAGCCGGACTCGTCGGTGATGTCCGTGACGTTGACGTTAATCAGCCGCAGACCGATTTTCTTCAGCTCCGTTTCCACGTTGCCGGAAACCGCTTCAAGGAACTTGTCCCTGTCTGTGTTGATTTCCTCGATGTCCATGGTGGCGATGACCAGGCGGAGCTGACCGAAGATGATGTCCTTGGCCAGTTCCTGGATCTCCTGGAGCTTTAAGCCCAGGAGGCGCTCCGCCGCGTTCTGCATGACGCCCGGCTCCGTGGAGATGCCCACCGTAAACCGGGACGGCACGTCAATACGGATGTTCTGGCGCGAGAGCGCGTTTGTCAGGTCCACGCTGATGGACAGGGGGGTCAGGTCCAGATAGGCAACGGACTGGATGATGGGCCATATGAACGCCGCGCCGCCGTGGATACACTTCGCCGAGCGCTGCGTGCCGTCGGGGTTGCTGCCCACCTTACCGTAGATGACCATGATTTTATCAGAGGGGCACTTGCGGTAGCGGGACAGGATGAGAATGAGCGTTGAGACAAAAACGAATGCGACAATGATTGCGCCAACAATTATTTCCATTCTTCCACCTCATCTGATTTAGTTTCTGTTGCTGTAACCGGAGCTACAAGCAGGGTGTTTTCATCCGCCAGGTCGACGACGTCAACCGCCGTTCCCGTTTTCAGGTCGATCGGCGCGTCCGTCACGGCGTCGCACTCCGTAAAGCGGCCCTGAAAGGTCAGCGTCACCTTGCCGGTCCCCCGCCGGCCGCCCGGAATGGTGATGTAAACGCTGGCGGTTTTGCCGACGGCGTTATGAAGGGACATGTTGCCGGCAGACTGGAGCCTGGACGCAAACCGGAACAGCAGGGCGATGCCGTATAAAGCGGCCGACCCGCAGGCCCAGGCGATAAGAACCGCCAGGACGGCCGGTATCCTCATGCCGGCAGTCACAATGCCCGCCCAGCCGCCGACGGCGAAAAAGGCGACAATACCGCGGACGCTGAACAGCGCCAGTCCGTCTCCGTGGCCGTCCTGCCCGCCGTCGTGGACGTGATGGGCATCGTGGACATCAAACCCGCCGTCGTGGACGCCGTCCAGGGCGGAACCGCTGTCGATACCCGCTCCGCCGACGTCGTCCATGTCGTGGTCGCCCAGGCCGAACAGCACCATGACGGTCTGGATAACCAGAACAAACGTCGCCGGCAGCGCAACGCAGGCAAAAACACGCTGCAGCGCGGTCAGCGCCGCCCACCATTGGGACATAAACAAACCTCCTTTCCACAATAAAATGACTATCTATCTAAACCGGTTGCGCCGGCGGCCGCATCCCGCCGCCGGCTAAAGGGCGCCTTGATCAGGCGCCGGAATACCTGATGGAACTCAGCAGGTTTTCGGCGGTCATTTTGATGCGCGCGCTCTCATGGGCGAGAATGATAATCTCGAGCGCCTTGTGCAGCCGCTGGGTCGAGCCGGGAATTTTCTCCTTGTAATCGCCCGTGCATTCGACGATGAGCTTTCTGAGATTTTCAAGGTCTGTGATATCGGTGTGCTGGCATTTGTCAATGATGCAGCAGATGTATTCGTAGAGGACGGACTCCGGGATGATATCGTCCGACCGGTCGTGCACATCGCCGTTGATATAGGTCATCAAAAAAGCGATCTTATCCAGCTGCAATGTGTCCCGGAGCATGTTGATGATGAGAATTCGCGCCACCTGGTCGATGTTGTAGCGCTTCCCGACGGGAGACGAAACCCAGCCCCGCTTGATCCAGTTCTGGAGAGCCGGCGTATCCAATCCGGTAATCTCCTTGATCTGCGACAGCATCAGCCCCGTCGTCACTGAAAATATACCCGTCAGAAAACCGGAGCCGGCCGGCCCCGTGCCGTTTTTCGCCGGTAAAATCGTACCTGGAATATTCACGCAGACACCTCTTTTCACCATGGTAGAAAGATTATGGTTGTATCATAACATACGTTCATGCGAATGTCAATAGCGTTCTTTAGAATTTTTAAAATATTTTTACGAACGCAACAAAAGCCCGTATTTCGCCCGCGGCGGCGCCTTTTGAGCGCGGCGCGGCTGCCGGCGGCGCCGCATGTCCGTCCGCTGCTGTTCTCAACAGGTATTATTGCGTTGACAAGCGCCGATACTGTTTTATAATAGAATGCATACCTTAAAAGTATGCAATCACCAAAGGAGCGATGGAGCATGAAAATATCGGCCAAGGGGCGGTACGCCCTGGCGGCGGCAATTGAAATGGCGCAGAGCTGCCCGCCGGGCGCGTATACGGCCCTTGTGAGCATATCGGAAAGGCTCGGCATTTCCAAAATTTATCTGGAACAGGTATTTTCCCTGTTAAAGCGCGGCGGCGTTGTCAACGCCGTCAAGGGCTCCCGGGGCGGATATCAGCTTGCCCGCCCGGCGAAGGACATAACCCTTTTGGATATCCTGTCGGCGGTGGAGGCGTCGCTCTTCGAGGAAAATGACGCCACCGTCCCGGAGACCGCGCCGGAAATTGAAAAGGCGCTGACGCAGACCGTCTATAAAAAGCTGGACGGCGCCATAGAAACCACCCTGCGGGAGATCACGCTGGAGCAGTTGGTGCTGGAGGCCGAGCAGCATAAAACCGGAGACGGTTTGATGTATTATATCTGACACGTTCTAAAAGCCGCCGGCAGCAGCGTTTCTGCCGGCGGCTTCCGTATTGCTGATGCTTCGGAGATGTCGTTATAACTCCTGCACATATTTGACCCCTTCATAATCCATCAGCGCCGTGATAAAGCCCACGTGCTCGGTTTTTTCCTTGAAGTGCAGGTAAAAAATCAGGCCGATGGCATCCTCGTGCACCGGTTGCTCCCTGGACATGATCATGTTCTGCACCTTGGCGTAGTTGTTGGAGATATGTTCCCGCAAAAGGTTTACTCTGGCGCTTTTATCAACTTCCACATAAATATTGATGGTCCTGGAGTATTTGCCGATGTAGCCGTCGAGCCTGCGCAAAACCGCCTCCACCAGGAAGATCAGCAAGCCGCCCGCCGCCGCGCCGTGGTAAAAGCCGACGCCGATGGCAAGCCCCATACAGGCCGACGCCCAAAGACCGGCCGCGGTGGTCAGCCCCCGGACTTGCTGGCGGCCCACGACGATAATCGTCCCGATCCCGAGAAAGCCGATGCCGGATATGACCTGCGCCCCCAGACGGACCGGGTCCGCCGACGGCGAAACGGCGGTATGGACATACTGGCCCGTGAGCATCACAAGGGCCGACCCGATGCAGATGAGCATATGGGTCCGCAGGCCCGCGGGCTTTTTTGTGGATTCCCGCTCGAAGCCGATGATACCGCCGAACAGGGCGGCCAGAAGAAGCCTCAAGACCACCGATTCCAGGGTAATGCCGTTAAAATCCATTAACGTCACCGCTTTCATTTCCTTGAATTTACCATGACGCCATCATACCACATCCGCGCGGCCCAAGAAAGGGCCATGTGCGCCCGTTCTGTCGTTGACGGTATTAAAACGGCGGTATATAATGTGACAATACCGCATATAGGAAGGAAATCTGCCTGATGATACCGGCCCTGATCCTCTTTGCGCTCACCTACATCCTCATGATCGCGCTCCCAAAGTACCGCGCCTACGTGGCGTTCGCCGCCGCCGTCATCTTTGTCGCCGCCGGCATCCTGCCAATAGGCAGCGTCTTTTTCGCCGTCGACTGGAACGTTATCCTGATGATTGCCGGCACCATGGGCGTCGTCAATTTGTTCATCGATTCCGGCATGCCCTCCCGTCTGGCGGACCTGATCATCAAAAAAGTACCCGACGCCAGATGGGCCATCATCGCCCTTTCCGTGTTCGCGGGTATCATCTCCGCCTTTGTGGACAACGTGGCCACCGTCCTGATGGTCGCCCCCGTGGCCGTTACCATCGCCAGGAAGCTGAACATCTCGCCCGTCCCCAGCGTTATCGCCATTGCCATCGCCTCCAACCTCCAGGGCGCGGCCACCCTGGTGGGCGATACCACGTCCATACTGCTGGGCGGATATGCGTCCATGGATTTCATCGACTTTTTCTGGATGCGCGGCCGGCCCGGCATGTTCTGGATCGTGCAGGTCGGCATGGTGGCGGCCACGCTGGTGCTGCTATATGTCTTCCGCGGCGACAAGCAGAAAATCAACAGCGACACCATAACGGAGGTTGAGGACTTTTTCCCCTCCATCCTGCTCATCTGCACGGTGGCGCTCTTGATTCTGGCCTCCTTTATCCCCGACAAGCCCGCCGTCACAAACGGCCTGATCTGCGTGGGCCTGATGGTCATCGGCATTGTCTATGAGTCGATCCGGCAGAGAAAATTCGCCGTTATCAAAAAGACCATCATGGGTATGGATTACTTTACCATCCTGCTGCTGGCCTCCCTGTTCGTCGTCATCGGCGGCATCAAAGAGGCGGGCGTTATCGACGCCATCGCCGCGCTCTATGTCAAAATCGGCGGCAACTCGCCGTTTTTGATGTACACCATCCTGCTTTGGTCGTCGGTCCTGTTCTCGGCGTTTATCGACAACATCCCCTATGTGGCGACGATGCTGCCCGTGGTCTCCAGCATTGCCGCCTATATGGGCATCGAGCCCTATCTGTTCTATTTCGGCCTTTTAAGCGGCGCCACCCTGGGCGGGAATCTGACGCCCATCGGCGCTTCGGCCAACATCATGGGCATCGGCATTCTCCGCAAGAACGGCTACGAGGTTAAAAATACGGAGTTTACACGGCTGAGCGTCCCCTACACCCTGTCCGCCGTCACCGTCGCCTACATCCTCCTCTATCTTCTTTGGGGTATCCTGTCTTGAGTTTCATCCAGATATAAATATAACGCTGGGAGGTTTCATCAAATGGAAAACCGCAAAATCATCTGCATCAGCCGCGAATACGGCAGCAGCGGCCGGATTGTCGGCGAGAAAATGGCCGAAAAGCTGGGCATCACCTGCTATGACAAAAAACTCTTGGAAAAGATCTCAAAGGAAAACGGCCTGGCCAAGGAATTTGTCCAGGAATCGGACGAAAAACCGGTCAACTGGTTCTCCATGGGCTTCCCCATGGGGATACGCAACCCCTACAGCCTGGATTTTATCGATTCGCTTTACTACTCCATCAACGACGATTACTTCAACATGCAGGCCAAGACCATCCGGAACATTGCCAAGGAGGGCTCCTGCATCATCATCGGCCGCGCGGCGGACGTGGTGCTGCGGGACGACCCCGATATGATATCGATTTTCATCCACGCCCGTAAGGAAGACCGCATCAAAACCATCATGGCCCGCGAAAACGTGGACCGTGACCGGGCGGAGCATATGATCCGCAAAAAAGACAAAAACCGCGCCAACTACTACAACTTCTATTCGTCCCGGCGTTGGGGAGAGTGCGCTACATACGATTTGTCCATCTCCACCTCAACCTTCACCGTGGACGGCGCCGTCGACGCGCTGCTCCACCTGCTGGGATAACCCAGACGTAACAACTGCCAAAAAGCTGCTCCAAAATACGGCGCCCGCATCTCCGCTGGGGATGCGGGCGCTGTCCGCTTACGCGGCCGGCCCCTGTCGGTTGCCCCCCGGCTTTCCCGGTTCGGGCTTGTGGCCGTCGCCGCAATAATTACCGCTGTTATTGCCGCTGTTGTTGCCGATACTGATGCCCTTTTTGATGGGCGCCAATAAAAAACCGCAGACAACGCCGGCAAAAAACAGCATCCCGCCCAAAAGCGCGCCGGTCGATTTTCTCACCATGCAGGCCTCCTGTCGTTTGGCTTATTTTGTCAATCATACCACGCTGGGCGGCGAATGCAAGAGGTAATGTGCCGCATCCCTGACAATTATCCGTCGGGCTGCATACAATGGACTAAAGCCGGCGACTGACCGGCATGGCCAAGTATTAGGAGGAAATTTCTGTGCCACAACAAGAAAACATATATTACATGCAGGGAAATCAGCCGAATATGCCGAACATGATGGCCGCGGAGTCTAATTTGCCTGCCAAATCCCTGATTGAGGAAACAAAAAAGCACCGGACGATGTATCCGGAGGTTCTCTTTAAACTGGAGCCTTTCATCACGACGACCTGTGACGCCATTGAGGCATCCGGCGTGATGCCGACGCAGCAGGAGCTGGACGATATCACCGATGATATTTATGACGACTTCTGCGCGATGTACCCCGATATGGCCAATTACATGAAATCCCACGACAATGACAGCGACAATCCGGAGGCCGTGCCGGCGCAGTTTACTCTCGGCGGTTTCCGTCCTGGCAGATTCGGCCGGTTCCGGCGCCGGGGCATCGGCAGGGATCTCATCACCGCGCTTCTGCTTTCCAGGTTGTTCGGGAGAAGACCCTTTTTCTCCCCGTTTTTCCCGTTTTAATTAGCACGCATCCGTACTTAAAAGCACTAAAACAGCCGTGATTTGCCCTCGCGGCTGTTTTGTTATGCACGGAGGCGCCGTACGTTGTGCATTTTGCGGAAGATCGCGGCGTTATTTTGCGATATTGTTAGTCAATAAAGGATTTTTATCATGTAATTTAAAAATTATTGTGAAATTTTAAACAATCTGGTTTATAATCATAGTGGGATCACCACAACACATATGCAGGGGGTTTGCAATGCTCAAATCATTTGACCAGATAAAAGCGCAGCTGGGGCAGCATACGGAGAAAAAAAGGATCGGCGTTATCGCCGCCCAGGACGAGCATACGCTGGATGCCGTCGTTTCGGCCGCCGGCGACGGCCTGGTGGAGCCGGTGCTGATCGGGCGAAAGAGCCTGATCGCAGAGCTTCTGGAGCATTTGGGCGAAAAGCCCGGTTCCTATGAGATTATCGACATCGACGAGCCGGAGGAATGCGCGAAAACCGCCGCCCAGCTTGTCCGCAGCGGCAAGCTGGACTGCCTGATCAAGGGCAAAATCGAAACGGGCGTCATGATGAAGGCGCTCGTCAATAAGGAGTACGGCATCCGGGACAGCGCGGTCATGTCCCACATCTCTTTTTATGAATCCCCGTATTACCACAAGCTGTTCGCGTCAACAGACGGCGCGCTGCTGACATATCCGACCCTGGAGCAGAAAAAGGGCGAGATTGAAAACGCCGTCAAAGCCTTCCACAAGCTGGGCGTCAACGAGCCGAAGGTGGCCGTGCTGGCGGCGGTGGA
>JAJUHI010000077.1 GCA_029267955.1 Sporobacter termitidis
CAGTAACGGGTGGTTATACGACAGCGGGAGCTTTCGTCCCTTTACGGGGCGGAGGCTTTTTGATTTAAGAAAGGAGACCCATATGCTGACACTGGAAAAGTTCAAACAGGCCCGGGAGGTGCTCTCCGGCGTCATTCTGGAAACGAAACTGGTCGGCAGCGGCTATTTTTCCAAGACAACGGGGAACAACGTCTATTTCAAGCCGGAAAACATGCAGGTCACCGGCGCGTACAAGGTCCGGGGCGCTTACTATAAGGTCAGCAGGCTGACGGACGAGCAGAAAAGCAAGGGGTTGATCGCCGCGTCCGCCGGCAACCACGCCCAGGGCGTGGCCTTTGCCGCCCAGGCCAGCGGCTTGAAGGCCACCATTGTGATGCCCAAGACAACGCCCCTTGTCAAGGTGAACAACACAAAGGATTACGGGGCGGCGGTTGTGATGCAGGGCAGTTGCTACGACGAGTGCTGCGATATTGCCGGCCAGCTGACCGCCGAGCACGGCTATACGTTTATCCACCCCTTCAACGATTTGGACATCGCCGCCGGGCAGGGCACCATCGCCTATGAGATTTTTCAGAATCTGCCGGATGTGGACGTGATCCTCGTGCCCATCGGCGGCGGCGGTCTGATTGCCGGCGTTGCGACGCTGGCGAAAATGCTCAACCCCAACGTCAAGGTTATCGGGGTGGAGCCCAGGGGCGCCGCGGCCATGTACGCATCGGTACAGGCCGGCAGCGTCGTCACTCTCGACAGGGTGGATACGATTGCAGACGGCGTGGCGGTGAAAACGCCGGGGGACATTGTTTTCCCCTATGTCCAAAAATACGTGGACGATATCCTGCTCATCGACGACGGCGAGCTGGTGGACGCTTTTCTGGATATGACGGAAAAGCACAAGATGATCGTCGAGAACGCGGGGCTTTTGACGGTGGCCGCCCTGCGCCATTTAAGCGGGGCGGGCAAAAACGTCGTCTCCGTGCTCAGCGGCGGCAACATGGACGTGATCACCATGTCGTCATTGATCCAGCACGGCCTGATTAACCGCAGCCGGGTGTTCACCTTCTCGGTGCTGCTGCCGGACCAGCCCGGCGAACTCTTGAACGTGGCCAAAGTGATTGCAGCCAAGCAGGGCAATATCATCAAGCTGGAGCACAACCAGTTTGTCAGCATCAACAGGGCCGCCGCCGTGGAGCTCCAGGTGACCCTGGAGGCGCTGGGCCCGGACCATAAGCGGGAGATCATCGCCGCTTTAAACGATAACGGGTACGACGTGAAAATCATCCAGCCCACCGGCGTCTACAGCTGAGCGGACCAAATAGAAAAAAACGGCAACGCGGGTTGCCGTTTTTCTATTATATGGCATGTATGTCAAAATAAAGCTGTTATACTCGGAGGTAAGAACAGGAAAAAACCTATTTTTTTCGTCAACAAAATAACGGGAAATAGGCGTTGATATCCGTATAATAAAAATCAGGAAAGGGGTGGACAGACAAGACGTGGACTGGATTGGCAGACTGAATGCAGCCCTGAGCTATATCGAAGAGCACCTGGACGGCGAGATCGACTACAACGAAATATGCCGGATTACGGCATGCCCCATCTCGGTGCTGCAGCGCTTTTTCATGCTGGCCACGGGCATCCCGCTGTCCGAGTACATCCGCCGGAGAAAGCTGACCCGCGCCTGCAAGGACCTGTTAACAACCAGGATGAAGATCATCGATATCGCCTGCAAGTACGCTTACGAGTCGTCGGACGCTTTTTGCGTGGCCTTCAAGCGGCTTTTCGGCATGACGCCGTCGTCGGTACGCCGTTACCGGCCCAAGCTGAAAAAGTACCACCGCCTTTACTTTACGCTTACGATCACACATGTTAAGGAGGAAACCGAGATGATCCTGCAGAATGTCGACCATTACCGCGTCATGGAGCCGCTGTTTGAGGGTCTGCGCGTGATCCTGTCCTACCTTGGCGAAAGCTATACGCCGGAATACATACAGGGCGTTTCGGGCGCGGGGTTTATCATGTCCGGCGGCTGCCCCAGCCGGCCCACCTGCTTTTACAACATGTGGACCGCCGACTTTATCCGCTACATGGGCTACGAGGCCACGGAATATCCCACCGACATTAATGGGAAAAACGTCGTTGAGGAGATGATTGACGCCGTCCGGCGCTCCATTGACGCGGGCCGGCCCGCCCTGGTCTGGAACGCCTTTACCAGCATGGAATGGGACGTGGTCTGCGGCTACGACGACGAGGAGAAGCAGTTTATCGGCAGGGGCTTGTATACAAGCTGGGATGCCGAATACGCCCGGGCGCCGTGGAACAGGGCGGCGGAAGCCGAGATACCCTTTGGGGCAATCGTCATCGGCGAGAAAAAACACCCCTTTGACGCCCGGAAAGCGGAACTGAATTCGCTGAGGGAGGCGGTCCGCCACGCCAGGGCGACGGTGGCGCCGGACTCCGTGACTTATCTGATGAAGGGCGTCCAGTTTTATAAGAGATGGCTGGAGGAATACTCCCGGGAGGGCAAGGCCAGGGAGGCCGCCGACGCATACTGCCATCAGGTCTATACTTCCGCCCGCAAAGCGGTGGTCGGCTATCTGCGGGAAATCGCCCCCAAATATGACAAGCCGGCCGGCGACGCCCTCACAGAAGCCGCCGGGTGGTTTGAAAAAGAAGTCGCGTGCCTGTCCGATGCGTATCCGTACCTCTCCTGGGAGTCTCCCTGGGGCGTCGACGAGGCGCGCAGCAAAAAGGTCGCGCCGATTATCGCCCAGGCGGGGGAGAATTTTGAAAAGGGCATCGAATGCATCGAAAAGGCGCTGGCGCATCTGGGCGAGCCGGTCCTCGCAGCCGTGTGAGGGGTCGCGGCGCCCTCTCCGATACACAAACCCTCCTCTCCCTATGGCTCCGTTTAAAAAGGTGCACAGGGCTTTGCCTAAGGCTTGGCAAAGCCTTTTGCGCCACCTCCCTCAGAGAGGGAGGCTTACCCTCTGCGATGCTTCGGACCCTTGCCTCCCCCTTGGGGGAGGTGCCACGGTGTAACCGTGGCGGAGGGGGTTAGACCAGCCCAGCGCAGTTCCCGTAGGGCCCGCTGACCTCAGCGGGCCGTGAGCAGAACGTGGATTCCCGCCTTCGCGGGAATGACAGCGGATAAAATAATCCCCCGACCAATATGGCCGGGGGATTATTTTGTCTATCTATCATCCAATCAGCACTTGCCCAGGGCCTGGAGCACCTTGTCGGGGGTTGCTGGCGGGTCCACCCAGACGCCGATGGCGTTGTGGATGGCGGCGATGACCAGATGGGTGTTGGCCATGGAGTGGCTGATGCCGGCGGCGCCGTAAGCGCCGTTGCCGGAGCGGGTTTCAATAAGCTCATGCTCGACCTTCGGCACGTCCTTCATCGTGGGCTTCTTGTAGTCGATCATGTTGGCGTTGAGCTTGACGCCGGTGCGCTTGTCGAAGACGATATCCTCCAGCAGCTGGCAGCCCTGGCTGAAGAACATCACCTGGTCCAGCTGGCTCTCCAGGGAGATGGGCCGCAGGGCCAGACCCGGGTCTACCACGGTGCCGAAGCGGAGGATCTCCACCTCGCCGGTGTCAGTGTCCACGGCCACCTCGCACCAGACGGTGTTCATGGTGTCCAGGATGTTGCCGCAGCCGCCCACCAGCCAGGCGGACAGGGGCGGCCGGCCGGAATAGGTGGCAACCAGATCCCTGTTGGTGGCGTTTTTCAGGGGACAGCATTTGCTGGGGTCGGCCTTGACGAAGATTTTGCCGTCGGCGATATCCAGGTCCTCGGGCTTGAGACCCTTGAAGGGGCCGGGCTCGGGCAGCGGCGGCGTGTTGAGCGGCGCCACCATGATCAGCGGCCAGCTTTCGGCGTATTCGATGGCCGCTTCGAGAATCTGCCGTTTGAGGATATTGGCGCACTCCTTCATGGCCCAGGAGGAGGCGGTGGAGCCGTCCGAGCCGCCGCCCACGGGCGAGAACTTGGCGCGGTAGTCAAAGTCCACCTTGATATCTTCATACTCCAGGCCCAGCTCCTCGGCGGCGACCATGACGTTGGGCTCCACCATGTAGGCGCCGAACACAGGCCCCTGGGTGGGCAGGTGGACCTCGCCGTCGCGGAACTCCAGCCGGCAGGAGTAGCCGGAGACGGAGTGCCGGGGGCACATCTGGTAGCGGAAGCTGGCCCCGTGCATGCGCCCGTCGGGCAGCTTTTTCGCGCCGGCGGGATGCCAGTCCCAGTTCATCAGCTTTTTGCCGGCCTCAATGCAGGCTTCAAAGCTGGGGACGGGATTCGGGTCGTCCTTGCCGGTGGGGCCGTGGAGGTTCAGCCGGGCGATCTCCACAACGTCTTTGCCCAGCTTTTCGGCGATCATATGGAGCGCCACGGTGACGATATCCCAGTTGAAGGGCGTGTGCTGGCCGCTGACCCACATCATGTGGCGGTTGGAGTCGACGACCTCCATGTGCTGGGCGATGTTTTTGCATTTAAGGGTGTTGTACGGCCCCTGCTTCTGGTCGCCCACGTGGCCGAAGCTGGAGGAGCCCCAGGTGCCGCCGTCGGCCACCGAATGGTCGTCCACCGCGGTGATGAGGCCGTCCTTTGTAAAGCCGACCCGGATGCTCATATAGCGCTGCTTCATGATGATGGAGTCAAAGGTTTCCTCGCGGGTCATGGCCATGCGGACGGGGCGTCCGGTCCGCTTGGCCAGCAGCGGCGTGATCTCCTGAGACCGCCGGAGACCCCAGTCGCAGTAGCGGCCGCCCATGAACAGGCCCTCCTGAACGGTCTTTTCAAGGGGCATGTTGTACATGCGGGCGATGGGCAGCCGTTCACGGACGGCGCCCTCGATATGCAGGGTCTCGCCCTCGCCGAAATAGCTGTCCTTGGACCACCAGGCGACGGAGCTGGGCGGGTTGGGGATATGGGAGGCAAAGGCGGGCATGTACAGGGTGTATTCCAGGATATGGTCGGCCTCTTTAAAGCCGGCCTCGATATCGCCCTGAATCACGTTGGAGTAGGCCACGTTGCCCATTTTGGGCGGATTGGGCGGCGCGTTGGGGTCCGGCGCGCCGAAGGTGGGGGTTGACCGGTCCTGGGGCCGGATGACGTAGGCGTCCGGCTTTCTGCCCTCATTCAGGTCCACAATATGGGGCAGGACCTCCCACTCGACATCCAGCAGCCGGAGGGCCTCCTCGCAGATGTCCTCGGTTTCCGCCACGACGATGACGGCCACCTCGGCGCCCTCCTGGTCGGCCAGGTTGTCCAGCCACGGGCGGGGCGCGCCCCAGTGCTCGCCGTAGCTGACGAGATTTTTGATATCCTCGTCTTCCCAGGTCAGTATGTCAACAACGCCGGGCAGCGCCCGCGCCGCCGTCGTGTCCACGCGGACAACCCTGGCGTTGGCATAAGGGCTCCGAAGGAATTTTGCGTGGAGCATGTTCGGCATCACATAATCAATGCCGAACTTGGCGATGCCCGTCGCCAGGGGATAGGACAAAATGCCCGGAAGGTTGCGCTTTCCGACAACCCTGAAGTGTTCTCTTTGGCCGTTGACACCGGCTAAATCTGCCATAACGAAGGTACCTCCTGTTTCGCTGTCTGTATAATCCGTGATTCCGTGCCGGAGCGCAGACGCGATCATATCGCCCGGCACGAAGACATGAATTTCTGTTTGTATTATAACAGGTAATCGGGAAAAGGGATAGAGCCCCGGCGCCCGCTTTTTTTACATATCCGCTTGGTATTTTATAAATCTCCGTGCAGCATTTGTCTGCGCTTTACGCATCCTTTAAGGTCTCGGCGATTTTCAAAAGCTGCGCCCGGTCGTTTGGGACCTGCTCGCTGATGACCAGCTCCAGAAGCGTTTCCAGCGCCCTGCCGAGCTTTTTATCCTGCGAAAATCCCAGCGCCAGCAGGTCGCTGCCGTTTACAGCCAGATCCTTCACACGGAAGCATTGCCCCTCCTCCAGTATCCGCTGCAGGATGCCCTGTATCGCGTCCAGCTTTTCAATGTTCCTGGCGCAGTGGTCGGCGCTTTTGGCGCTGAAGTCGGCCCGCTTGACGGCCAACAGCCTTTTGAAATTGTCTGGCCCCAGCTTACCAAGCAGCCTTTTGACGGCCCGGGCGTCGGGCTGTATGGCCACGTCGTGGCAGCGCACCAGCATCGTCACCGTGTCCACGGTCCGGTTGTCGTACTTCAGCCGCCGGAGGATGCGCTGGGCCAATTTGGCGCCAATTGCCTGGTGGCCGTAAAAGTGGCCGGCGCCGTTGGCGTCCCGGGTGAAGCACCGGGGCTTTGCAATATCGTGCAGCAGCATGACAAGGCGCAGGACGAGCTCCCGGGGCGCGTTCTGGACGCTGACGGCCGTGTGCTCCCACACGTCGTAGCGGTGGTAGGGGTTATGCTGCTCAAAGCCCGGCATGGGGGTGATTTCCGGAATGAAAACGGCGATGATATCGGGATAGTTTTTTAGAATTTCACCGGCGCCGTCACCGCAGAGCAGCTTGGATAATTCGGTGTTGATCCGCTCGGCGGAAATATGACAGAGGAGCTGCTTTTGCCGGCGGAGGCTGGCGGCGGTGTCCGGCTCAATCCGGAATCCGAAAACGGACGCGAATCTCAGGGCCCGCAGAATTCTGAGGGCGTCCTCGTCAAACCGCTCGTCGGGGTTGCCCACGCACCGGATGAGCCCGGCGCTCAAATCCTCCCAGCCGCCGAAGGGGTCCACCAGGCCCTCCTTGTCGTTATAGGCCATGGCGTTGATTGTAAAATCCCGCCGGGACAAGTCGTCAATCAGGCTGCGGACGAACGTGACGCTTTCCGGGTGCCGGTGGTCCCGGTAGTCGCCGTCGACGCGGTAGGTGGTGACCTCATAGGGCGTCCCGTCCAGCATCACGGTGAGGGTGCCGTGCCGGACTCCCGTTTCAATCACCCGCAGGCCGGTAAAGCAGGCCTTCATCTCCTCCGGCGTGGCGGGGGTGCAGATGTCCCAGTCGTGGGGCGTTTTGCCCAGCAGAGAATCCCGCACGCAGCCGCCGACGGCATAGCCGTCGTATCCGCGCCGGGCGAGTATATCGATGATTTGACGCACATTGTCGGGCAGGGCCACCGTCACCGGGATCACTCTTTCGTACAGGCGTTACGAGTTATCACAGCTTATTATAAAGATGCGGCATTGTAAATACAAGAAAATTAGTGCCGGCCCGGCCTGCATATATTCTCCGGCCCGGCTCAAAATATCAGGGAATCACACATATCACCGCCGCCATGCGGCAGAATGGAGTTTTTATATGCCCACAGTCACTTATAAAGAACCGGCCGCAAATACGCCCCAGGGCTTCCCGCAGCAGAAGCAGAGCCAGCCCGGCAACCAGCAGGCGATGAACCCGGTCCCCGTGACGGACAACCCCAACTATATCGGTTCGGGAAAGCTGAAGGACCGGGCAGCCATCATCACCGGCGGCGACAGCGGCATCGGACAGGCCGTGGCCATCGCCTTTGCCAAGGAAGGCGCCGATGTCTGCATTGTCTACAACGCCAACGACGAGGACGCCCAGACGACGAAACGGGCCGTGGAGAGCTACGGGCGGCGCTGCTTTTTGTACGCGCTGGACCTGACCGGCGAGCAGGCGGCCTATCAGGCTGTTGCCAACACCATGAAGGATTTGGGGCGGCTTGATGTGCTGGTGAACAATATCGCCGTCCAATATCCGCAGAACAGCATCGAGGATATCTCCGCCCAGCAGCTGCAGGAGACTTTCCAGACGAACATTTTCAGCTACTTTTATATGACAAAGGCCGCTCTGCCCAACATGAAGGAGGGGTCCAGCATCATCAACACCACCTCCATTACGGCGTACAAGGGGAACCAGACGCTGATTGATTACTCGGCAACAAAGGGCGCCATCGTCTCCATGACCCGGTCCCTGTCCCAGTCGCTGATCTCAAGGGGCATCCGTGTCAACGCCGTGGCCCCCGGCCCCGTCTGGACGCCTTTGATCCCGGCCAGCTTCACGCCGGAGCAGGTGGAACAGTTCGGCAAGGACACGCCCATCGGCCGCGCGGCCCAGCCCTTTGAGCTGGCCCCCACCTACGTCTATCTGGCCTCGGACGACTCGGCCTATGTGTCCGGGCAGGTGCTCCACGTCAACGGCGGGGTCATCACAGAATCCTGAATGTTCAATAACCTCGCGGCAAAAACCGGGCGCCCCGCATGCTTGATGCGGAACGCCCGGTGATTTATTTGCTGCGCCTGTCCGGTTTAACCGCCGGAGGGCGCAATTCTGGCTGTAATGCCCATGCGCGGCGGAAACTCGGAAAGGCCCTCCCGCATTTGCATGGTTTGTCTGCAATCCGGCGCTCAGGCACGCAATACCTCACTGTTTTTTCGCCAGCGCGGCCTGGAGGGCGGCCTCGAAGATGGACAGGACCTCGTCCGCTTCCGGCTGGGTGATGATGAGCGGCGGCTTGATTTTCAGGACATTGAGCCGGTAGCCGGCTTCGCCAAGAATAAGGCCCATATGGAGGGCGAGCTGCTTGACCGTCTGACCCAGCACCATGTCGGGGACCTTTGTCGCGGGGTCTTCCACAAATTCGATGCCGATGTGCAGGCCTGCCTGCCGGACATCGCCGATGCAGGGGTATTTTAATTGCAGGGCGGCGAGCTTGCCGGCAAAGTAGTCGCCGATGGCGTTGGTGTGCGCCAAGAGGTTGTCCCGCTCAATAATGTCCAGCTGCTTGAGGGCCGCCACCTGCGCGATGGCGTTGTTGGAGAAGGTGTGGATATCCTCGCCCAGGGGGCCAAAGCCCTCCAGCCGGTCGTGGATGAGGATGGCGGCCAGCGGGAAGCCCGCGCCCAGGGATTTGCCGATGCAGATGATGTCCGGCTCCACCTCGTATTTATTTGCAGCAAAGTAGTCGCCGATACGGCAGAAGGTCTGCAGCTCGTCGAAGATCAAAAGGCACCCGAAGTCGTCGCACAGCTGCCGGAGGCCCTGCAGGTACCGCTTCGGCAGTGGAATCTGCCCGCCGCTGGCCTGGAGCGGCTCTGCGATAATGCCCGCCACGGGGCCGCTGACGCCGGAGCGGAGGGTGTCTCTGGCCGCATTCAGGCAGTAATCAATGCAGTCCTCCGGATTATCCGAGCCGGTCCAGCGGTACAGGTAGGGGTTGGGCACCCGGATAAACAGGTCGTTGATGATGCCGGAGAAGCTGTTAAAACCGGTATAAATGCCCGCCGCCTTGGTGGAGATCCAGGAGGCCGCGCCGGTGGTCAGGGACGTGCCGTGGTACCCGTCCGTCAGGCAGACGAACTTGCGCGCGCCCTTCACATTCTTCACGGCGATTTTCATGGCGGCCTCAACGGCGGCGCTGCCGCTCACGGTAAACAGCACGCGGTTTAAATGCTCCGGCGCCAGCGCCGCCAGGCGTTTGGCCAGGGCGTACCGGGGCAGGCAGTCGCTGTTTTGGTTTAAGTGCCCCAGCTCGCCCATCTGTTCGTAGACCGTCTGGCGGATCTCCTCGTTGGCGTGGCCGAGAAACAGCGCCCAGCCCTGCGAGGTGCAGTCGATGTATTCTTTGCCCTGCAGGTCGTAAAGCCGGACGCCTTTACCTTTGGCAAAGCAGACGCCGTGCTGGCCGCTGCCCAGCATCGTGTATTTCTTGTAGTCCTCCAGCTGGTCCGGCCGGATGGCGCGGATGCTGTCCAGTGTGCTGTCTGAATTACGCATGTTCATTTTCCTTCCGTATCTAAAGTCTGGGCAAGGTTGCCGGGAGCGATCCGGCGCTTGCCGGCCTCGATCTCCTTGATTAGCTGGACGACCCGGGCGTTCACCGGCGTGGGGACGCCCAGCTCCCGGCCCTTTTGGACGACCCACCCGTTGAGGGTGTCAACCTCCGTTTTGCCGCCCCGCAAAAGCGCCGTCAGGGAGGAGGACTTGAGCTTTCTGTATTTGAGGCCGACGACCAGCAGGGTGAGGTGGCGGCGCAGTATGGCCGGCAGGGCGTTCCCCCTGAGAAAACGGTCATAATCCAGCCGGCCGCCGAAGGGCGGCACCGAAAGGCCCATGGCCTTCGCCACCGCCAGGTCTTCCCGGACAATCTCAATAAAGAATCGGCGCGCCGGTCGGGCGAGCAGCATCCGGCCCAGGGTTTGGCCCGTCATTGCGCCGCCGCAGGTGATGCCGGAGTTGATAATCAGCTTGGAAAACATGTGGCCCAGGATATTATCGGTTATGGCGGTGGGGAACGCCGTGCTCAAGGCGTCCCGGACCTTTTCCAGATCCGGGCCGGACGAGCCGTCAGGCCTGCCGATGATAACGCCGCCCTCGCCGGTGA
>JAJUHI010000078.1 GCA_029267955.1 Sporobacter termitidis
CTGAGGGTTGCTGCTTCTATGACGAACTGCTGCAGGATGAACCGCTGCTTGGCGCCCAGCGCCTTGCGGATGCCGATCTCCCGCGTCCGTTCCGTTACGGAGACCAGCATGATGTTCATGATGCCGATGCCGCCCACCAGCAGGGAGATGGCGGCGATGGCGGCCAGCACGGTGACCATCACGTTGATCATGGTCGTCATCATGCTCAGAAGCTCCGACATGCTGATAATCGTGTAGGCATACTCGGTGCCGTAAATGTTATACAGGTAGTCTCCCACGATCTCCTTTGACTTGCTGACGTTCTCCTCCGAGACGATCTGGAAGTTATAGGTTGAGATCATCCCTATGCCGCTCATCCGCGCCGCGGTGGAGTAGGGGATGTAGATTGCGTCGTCGGCGGAGCCTTCCTCGCTGTCGGCGTCCTCCGTCAGGGCGCCCACGACGGTAAAGGTCTTGCCGTTGATTTTCAGCGTCTTGCCAAGAGGCTCGTTGTCTAACCAGTTCTTGGTGATGTAGCTGCCCACCACGCAGACGTCATTCCGGCTGAGAACGTCGGCGTACTGCAGAAACCGCCCGCCGGTCAGTTCCCATTTCTTGATGGCGGCGTATGTTTCGCTGACGCCGGTGACGGTCGTTTCGTCCAGCGTCTCGGCGCCCAGCTTGACGGCGGCCCGCTGCATCTGCACGATGGGGGAAACGTCTTGCAAATACGCGGCGTTGTCCTCCACCAGCTTGTACATGTCCTCGGGCGTGATTCTCTCGGAGGAACCGGTGCCGAGTATGTTGACGGTCAGGATATCCGTGCCGAGCGTCTTAAAGCTGTCTGTCATGTAGTTTTCCATGCCGTTGCCCATGCCGATGATGACCATGACGCCCGAGACGCCGATGATGATGCCCAGCATCGTCAGAAAGGCGCGCACCTTGCTGGCCAGGATGTTCTTGAGGGCCAGAATAAATGACTGATACAGTCTCATAACCGGCCCCCCTCCTGCAGCCCTTCCGGCGTAAAGGCACGGCGCTTTTCGTCCTCGATGATCCTGCCGTCGGCCAGGCGGATGATGCGCTCGGCCTCGGAGGCGATGGACGTGTCGTGGGTGATGAGCACGATGGTGTTGCCCTCCCGGTGCAGCTCCTTGAGCAGGCCGATGACCTCCCGGCCGGTCCGGGAGTCCAGAGCGCCCGTCGGCTCGTCGGCCAGGATGACCGAAGGCCTGCCCGCCAGCGCCCGGGCGATGGAAACGCGCTGCTGCTGGCCGCCGGAGAGCTGGTTGGGGCGGTTGTACAGCTTGTCGGACAGGCCGACGCGCTCGATAACCTCCTTGGCGCGCTCGATGCGCTGCTTCTTCGGCACGCCCGCGTACATCATGGAGACCTCCACGTTTTCAAGCACGTTCAGCTTGGGCAGGAGGTTGTACTGCTGAAAGATGAAGCCGACCTTTTTGTTGCGGATCTCAGCCAGCTCGTTGTCGCGCATGCTGCCCACGTTTTTGCCTTCCAGCAGGTAGTCTCCGGAGGTGGGTACATCCAGGCAGCCGATAATGTTCATGCAGGTGGACTTGCCCGAGCCGGACTGGCCGACGATGGCCACGAATTCGCCCTTCATGATTTTCATGGAGATGCCGTCGATGGCCCGGACGACGGTTTCGCCCATCTGGTACAGCTTGTAGAGATTGCGGAATTCTATCAGTGGCGTCATGATATCACCACCGTCGTCGACTGGGCTTCACCTCTGGGACCACCGCCCTCCGGCCCGCCGCCCTCCGGCGGACGGCCCTCTCCGCCGCCTGCCATGAACGGGTTCATGCTGTAAGAGGATGGGGTATTGTCCAGGACGGCGACCACATCGCCTTCCTCAAGACCTTCGGTAATGACAATGGCGTCGTCGTTGGAGGGGCCCAGCGTCACTTTCCGGTAGACGAACCCTGCCGGCGCGCCGGGCTCGGCGGGCTGGCTATCCGCTTCGGGCGATCTGACCAGCACGAAGTTGTTGCGGACAACAGCGGTCACCGGCACGGTGAGCACATCCGTCAGCGACTCGACGACGATGGTGGCGTCAACATTCATGCCCGGCAGGAGCCCTTCGGTTTCCTCGATTTTTATGGTGATGGGGTAGGAGGTGACGCCGTTCTGCGTTGTCCCGTTGATGTTGATTTTCGTGACGACGCCGTTGTACACCACGCCCGGCGCCGCGTCCGCCGTGATGGTGACGGCCTGGCCCGGCTTGATGTTCTTAATGTCCAGCTCGTCGACGTTGAGCACAAGGGTCAGGTATGACAGGTCAAATACCGTGCAGAGCTTCGTGCCCGACTCGATCTTGTCGCCGGCCTTGTGGTCCTTTTGCACGATGGTGCCGGAGATCGGGGATTTGATGGTGTACTCGCCGACCCTGTCCATCTGGGTCTGCAGCGCCAGCTTGGCGTCTTCCAGGGCGTTTTTGGCCTGCTGTACCTGGGAATTTACCGTATCGCTGGAAAGGACGACGACCACCTGGCCTTTTGTGACCCGCGTCCCTTCGGCGGCGGCGATCTTCTGCACCGTGCCGTTGGCCGGCGCGGTCAGATAGCCCTCATATTTATATTCCAGCTCGCCGTTGACAAGCCCCGCAAAACCGTTGATCGTGGCGTTGGCGGTTTGGGACTGGACGAAGGCGCCGGGGTTTTTGACCTCGATGGTCACCTCGCGGCCGATGACATTGTCGTAGACAACGGTGTCAATGGCGCTGATTTTGGTGATGGTGCCTTCATACTGCTCGTATTCATTGTCCGTGTAGACGACAGCCGACTGGCCCACGGACAGGGTTTTGGCAAAATCCCGCTGGAACATGACCTTCAGCACCATGGTGCTGGAATCCCGGACGACGCCGATGGTCTGCCCGGCGGTAACCTCGTCGCCGACCTTGACGTCCAGACCGGCCACAATACCGTCGCCGCCGGCCTTCAGCTTCAGGTTCTCCAGGTCCTTGAGGGCCTGCTCATAGGCGGTCTGCCGCTGCTCCACAGTGTTTTGCGCCTGCTCCACGCTGCCCGTCACATCCGAGCTGTCCACGGTATACAGCACCGCGTCCTTCTCGACGATGTCGCCCTCCTCATAGGGGGCGGTGAGGATATCGCCGGAAATAAGAGACGTGATGGTATACGAATCGGCCGGCTGCAGCGTGCCGCTGCCGCTGAGGGTAACGGTGAGATTGCCCCGGGCCACCGTGTAGGTTGACTGCACGCCGGGGGTGTTGACGTTTTTGTTGCCGCCAACGAGTTTCGGAAGCGCCAGGATAACCGCCACGACGGCCGCGGCGATGATGGCGACAACAAGCCAGCGCCGCCGCTTTTTGGGCGGCTTGGGCAGTCCGCCGGGCGGCGGGGCTGCCGGCTCCTGCGACTGCGGCGCGTCCGGCGTATCCGGGACGTATGTCATTGTTTTTTCATCCATGTTGTGAGACATTGACTTTATCAAACCTTTCCGTTTGCCCTGCTATCTTTTTATTTTAACAACATTAAAACGATATTAGCAGGATAATGTTAAATTATTATGAATTATTTAAAGCAAAACATGTGGAATTCCAATTGGCGCCAGAGACCGGTCGGCACGGCATATGTATTATTGTACTATGCTAATAATACAATAATACATAAAATTTCCTGTTTGTCAAGCGGCGGCACATAATTTTTATGCCTTCGCTAAAACTAACCGGCGGAAGGATGTGAAACCATATGGCACTGTTAGGAAACCCGTTTGTGGGCAATGTGCCCAAGCAGATGACCGAAGGGGAGCTGATACAGGCTATCCGCGTCGATATAGCCGGAGAGCTGGAGGCCATTATCGGGTACGAGGCCCACGCGATGAGCACAACGGATGAGCGTGTCAAAAAGGTGCTCCGCCATATCGCCGACGAGGAGCGGCAGCATGTGGGCGAGCTACAGCAGCTGCTGTATCTCCTCAGCCCGAACGACATGCAGCAGACCGAAAAGGGCCGGCAGGAGGTTATCACCCAGCAGCAGTCGAATTTCCAGGGTATAATGCAGTAGGGATAGGGCTATTTTGCAGCCGCCGGTATAGCCGGCGGCTGCCGTATTATTATGCCCTTGACAGGACATTGGGGCGGGTGATACGCTGAGGCGGGTATTACACCGCTGTAAGACAGCGGATTGGAGGTTATTATGCATTGCAGGAATTGCGCCGCGGAAATGGACCCCAACGCATTTGTCTGCGTCAAATGCGGCTACCAGAAGGGCGCCGGATACAGGTATTGCTTCAGCTGCGGCGGGGAGACGGACCCGGGCGCGGCCTTCTGCGTCCACTGCGGCGCTGCCCTTGGGCCGGCGCAGGCTTACTATCCCATGCAGAAATCGAAGATTGCCGCCGGCGTCCTGGGCATTTTACTGGGCAGCCTGGGCGTACATAATTTTTATCTCGGTTACACCGGCAAGGCCGTCGCGCAGCTGCTGATCACGGTGCTGACCCTGGGGTTGGGCAGTATCATCAGCGGCGTCTGGGGGCTTGTCGAGGGGGATATTAATTCTCACCGGCAGCATCGACTGCGACGCCGCGGGCATCCCGCTCAGAGACTGATCAGACCCGTTATTACCGCGAGAGTGAGGACTTTATGGTAAAGCTGGAAATAGAGATACGCGACGCCGATTACGACAGCCTGATTGACCGCTTTCTGCCGATGCTTTTGGACCGGCTGCGTCAGTCCGGCAGCCCCGTGGCCCGGCTGGTGTCCGGCGGCCTGCCCGAGCCGATGATCAAATCCGTTTTAAAGAAGCTCCCCAAAAACACAAAGGACCAGCTGGCGGCAGACCTTGTCAACGCCAACAAAGACCAGCTGGCGCAGTTTTTAAAAGATCTGGCCGCGCAAAACGGCCTCCGCCTGGACGGCATCGGCGTCAGCGCCAAAGCCCCGGAGGTTTGAATGAATAAAGCTGCAAGACCCGCCGAAAGGCGGGTTTTACCGTAGAACGCATAGCGTCTGGCATCACGCACCTCGTAGGGCGCGGCGACCTCGGCGCGCCGTTCATAACTCCCTCCGTCTCCAAGGCTCCATTTTAGGAACCAAAGGCTCCCTGGGAGCATGGCGCGAAGCGCCTGAGGATTCCCATCCCGGCACCCGTGGATTCCCGCCTGCGCGGGAATGACAGCGGTTTTGTCTACGATCTTGACTCCCGTCTTCGGCGGGGTTTTGTCATGTCTGCGAAAATATGGTTGACAACTGTTAACCAAAGGCGTATAGTAATGGTAAACAAGTGTTGTCTAAATTGGAGTGTACTGCATGGGTAAAAGCAAAAATATCAGCCTGTCCGACGGGGAATGGAAGCTGATGCGTGTGCTGTGGGAGAAAGCGCCCCGCACCATTGCGGATATGGTAAAAGCGCTGGAAGCTGAAACAGGCTGGACAAAGAACACCATTTTTGTAATGCTCAACCGTATGGAAGAAAAGGGGGCCGTCTACTATACCCAGGGGACGCGGGCGCGCCAGTACTATCCCGCGATTGAAAAAGACGTGGCGGCGGCAAAGGAGACGGAGAGCTTTTTAAAGAAGGTTTACGACGGCAGCGTCGGCCTGCTGGTGGCGTCTCTGGCGGGACAGAAGGCGCTTTCAAAGGAGGATATTGATATGCTGTACGGGGTCCTGCGCCGGGCGGAAGAGGAGGCGGGCAAATGATCGAGCTGGTCGCCGCCTCCTCCGTGCTGATTTGCGCCGTTATGCTGCTCCGGGTCATTTTCGCGTCGCGAGCCAGCCGGCGGCTCCTGTACGCGCTGTGGGGCCTCGTGTTGCTGCGGCTGTGCCTGCCCTTCGGGCTTTTGGACAGCTCCGTCAGCGTGATGAACATTTTCAGTGCGGCCGGGCAGCCCGCCGCCTTTTCGTCGGCGGCGCCTGACGGCATCAGCGACACAGGCGGCATGTCCGGTACCGATATAGTTGGCGGCGCGGAAACCGCCGGTACTGCCGGCGCGGCGGAATCGGCTCTTAGCGCCGGCGGGGAAAATGCGGAGAACCGGCAGACCATCACCGGCGGAGATACCGGCGAAACATCCAGCGGCATTGGGGCCGGCATACGGTCATGGACAGCCGCATTAAAGCCTGTTCTCGCCGCCGTTTGGATTTCCGGCAGCGCGGCCCTGGGGTGCTGGTTTTTGGGCTCGGCGCTTGTGTTCCGGCGGCGCCTTAAAAAAAGCCGCGCGGCGCTTAATTGGCCCGGCTGCCGCCTCCCGGTCTATGTGACGCCGGTTGTCGCCTCCCCCTGCCTGTCCGGGATACTGCGCCCTGCCGTCTATCTGACGCCCAGGGCGGCATCATGCGGTAAAGCCGCCGCTTCCATCCTGGCCCATGAGTGCGCCCACTACCGTCAGGGCGACCATCTCTGGGCGGCGGCGCGCGCTGCATGCCTCGTCGTTTATTGGTGGCATCCGCTGGTTTGGGCGGCGGCGGCTTTGTCCCGGGCGGACAGTGAAATGGCCTGCGATGAAGCGGTCGTCCGGGAAATCGGCCAAGAAAACCGCTTTGACTACGGGCGGACACTGGTGGATATGGTCGCCGTCAAAAGCCCGCCTGCCGGAATTTTGAGCGCCGCCGTGACCATGTCCGCCGGCAGCCGCATGCTCAAAAGGAGACTGCGGCAAATCGTTAAAACCCCAAAAAGAACCCTGCCGGCCGCCGTGGCGCTGGTACTGTCCGCCGTGATACTGGCCGGCTGCACCTTCACCGGGGCGCAGCGCACGCCTGATAAAAGCGATGAACCCCCGGCCGTCACAGACACCGACGGCGGCGTCTCCGAATACGCCCGGACGCTGTACGAGCGGCGCGCCCCTTATATCGGCGATGCGCCGGCCGTCGGCAGGCTTTTGGAGGCGCTGGATATCGCCAGCACGCTGGGCGACTACACCATGGAGCTGCAGACGAGCGAGGAACCGTATATATTAAGGCTGACGTTTACCGATACGGTGGGCGATGGGGAGGCCTTCAACGCCGCCATGATGAGTAACGCCGTTGTGCTGCTGGCGCTGATTGACAATGCGTCCCGGATTGAATGGCAGTACGAATTTTCCGGGGGCATGACAATCCGGGGGACGGAGAAGGGCGAAGCGACCGGGTTTTACACCGGCATTTTAACCGAAGAGGATGCCGCCGCCGGGATGAACGTCGAGGATATCAAGGCATACGGCCAGTCCGCCGAGAAGGTGCAGGAGCTGCTGGAGAACCTGCCGAAGACGGAGTTGGGCGGGGAGACGCCGGCCGGCGCCGACAGGACGAATCTGGAGGCCTGCGTGTCCGAGGCGATACTTCGTACCAACGGGAACCCGTACCACCTCGGAGACTTTGCCTGTGAATCCCATGTGACGCTGAAAACCGTTGAGGAAGGGTCGACCGTTACCGTCTATCTCATGGTCTTGCATTGTACCGTTAATTACCTCGAAAACGGCTTTGTGCTGGAGGGCGGCAGCCATATGCCGGTTGCAATAACATTTGAAAAGAATGACAAAGGCGAATACACGCTCAAGGAATACTGGATACCCCAGGACGGGTCGTACTACATGCCGTCGATTAAGGAAAAGTTCCCGCCGGACATCACCGAGCGGGACGTCGACACCCAGCGGTATATCACGCAGCAGATGCGCAACTGTTATGACCAGATCGTCAAATACGGCAATATTGAAACCAAGCCCATCATCGGCAGGCTGTTTGACACCATCGCCTCCTCGCCTGCATACTCCTCCAATCCGGGGGACTATATTGAGGCCCATCCCATTGAATACAGGGAGCTTCTCTATTACGGGGACTACACGCTGCGGTACGTCTGCGCCGAGTTCTTAAAGGGCGGCCAGACTGGGCTGAAGGGCCATCTGATGCGCGCCGTGATGCAGGAGCTTTTGGGAGAGGCCGCGCCGGACTACCAGGAAGAATCTCCCCAGGCCTGGTTTGACCGGTGGAAGGCCGACAATGAAGAAAAGCTCGCGGACGCCGCCCTGGAGCTGCAGCCGGGGGACGCCGCGTCAGCGTCCACGGTTATGAAAACCTTCCGGTGACCGGCGACGTCCCCGGTCTCAAATGGCTCGATGAATAGCTGGGCAGAGCGTCAGTAATTAAAAATCCCGCCCTCGACGGCAGCGGCGCCGGTCAGGGCGGGATTTTTATTAGTTTGAGGTCAAAGTTTATTTTTGGTTGATGTTCTTATAGTTTTTAAACAGTGTTTCCGGCGCTTCCTTCACGACCTTGTCAAAGGTCCAGGGGCCGTCCGGGCTGAACATGGTGGCGGTGACGGCGGGGTTCTCATAACGGCCGATAAAGGTGCCCATGGTCAGGAAGACGGAGCCCGTGACGTGGGCGGCTTCGTCGGAAGCCAGGTAGGCGATGAAGGGCGCGAACAGCTCCGGCGGCTGGCCCTCGTCATATTTCATGATGGGTTCGCCCGTCTTTGTGGAGTGGCTGTCCTCATCCACGACCTTGTCAAACAGCTCCATGTCGACGGAGGCGCGGGTTTTCGCCGCGGGGCAGAAGGCGTTGCAGGTGATGCCGTCGTCGGCCAGCTCTTCCGCCAGGGCCCAGGTGAGACCGATTGTGCCGGCGTTGGCCGCGCAGTACTCGCACTGGCGGATACCGCCGCCCATCCATGCGGGGGACGAGCAGTTGATGATGCGGCCCCAGCCCTTTTTCTTCATATAGGGGACGGCGTGGCGGATGATATTGAAGTAGCCCTTCGGCTTGACGCCGGTGACCTTGTCCCAAAGCGCCTCGTCAATCTTCTCGATGGGGGCAAAGCCGAAAGCGCCCGCCACATTGACGACGATGTCCACGGAGCCGTAGATTTCCGCGGCTTTGTCGACGATTTTTTTGGCTTCGTCGAAGCTAACGATGTCGCCGAAGACGGCGGCGGCTTCGCCGCCTTTGTCGCGGATGGCCTTGGCGGTGGTCTCCGCGTCGCCGGTGTACTTCTCGATTTCTTCCTCATACCATTTCAGCTGCTTGGGCGTCAGGCGCGCCAGACGCGCCTCATCCAGCTGATTGGCCACGTTCTTTGTAACCGGCCCGCGGTTATTGGTGACAACCTTTGCCCCTTCTTCCGCCAGCGCGATGGCAATAGCCCGTCCGATGCCCTGTCCGGAGCCGGTGACCAGGGCGACTTTGCCGGATAAACGATTTCCCATTTGAATTAACCTCCACATTGCGATCTTGAAGCGGTTTGCCTTGTACTACTATATAAAAATCCGCGGGAATATGCAAGCATTACCTGTTGTCATCGCGTGCCCGGATTCCGCGGGAATTTTATAAGCCGGGAAGATGCGCGCAATATTAGGATTTGAAGAATACGCCGCCCGATTCAGAGAATAATAGCCTTGAAAAAGGGAGGTGTACAGGAATATGAAAAAGCTCGTCAGTATTATTAGTATTATGTTGGCCATACTGACGCTCTCGGCCCTGGCCGGCTGCGAATATCCCGGAAATGTCGGCAACTCGCCGGGCGCGTCGCCTTATTATGACAATAATACCGATAACGTGATCAATCGGGACAACGACAATGTCAACAGAAACACGACCAATCGTGTCGACAATGCCGTTGACAACGTTATCAACAACGGCGTCGACAACAAAGTGAATAACGGCGGTACCGGCAACACGGGAACACGCAATGCCGGCACGGCTGCGGGAGCCAACGCCAGATAAAAAGCCGAAAGCCGGTTCTGCGGATAAAGAGCCGGCTTTTGCGCGGTGTTGACGAAAAGACGATTTTCGAAAGGACGATGTTCTTTGGAAGCGGCAAGCTTTAAAGTGGAAGGCATGACCAGCGCCCATTGCGACAGAATCAAGGCCGGCCTCGGGGCGCTCACCGGCGTAAAGGACGTTCAGGTTTCCGTAGAGGATAAAACGGTGGCAATCAGCCATGATCCGAAGCTGATTTCCAGAAAGAAGCTGCGGGAGACCCTTGAGTTTAAAGGCTATAACGTTGTTTCATAGGAAATTTTAAGTAGGGGGAGTCTGATCATGGCCGGGGACAGAAAAACAAGCGGCGACTGGAGCGCCCATGAGACGAGCAGCCTGTTTGCGGAATGGCCCACGCCGGCGGATACGGTGGCGGGCTTCGGCGGAAATCCGGAAAGGGTCAACCGCCGGCAGTGGCAGCGCGGCAGTCAAAACAAGCGGCAAAAGACCCCGCGATAAGCGGGGTTTTTATTTTATGTTTTATGTTGTATTATTAGGAAGGTTTGACCAGTTTTGTAATGAAGCGCCCAAATGAATCCATATATCAAGGGAACACATTTATCCATTAAGCAGAAGTAAAAAAGGAGCGGATCATATGGCTTGTAAAAAGTATACAAGGGTGCTGGCCGCTTTAATGGC
>JAJUHI010000079.1 GCA_029267955.1 Sporobacter termitidis
GCGGGGTACAAAATAAATTACACTGTTACTTTCAACAGCCAGGGCGGATCGCCAGTATCTGATATCACAGAAGTGGCATATAACGCAAAAATAACAGCGCCGACGGAGCCGACCAAAGCAGGCCATATCTTCGCCGGCTGGTACAAGGATGCTGGCTGCACAGACGACTGGGATTTCGAGAACGATACCGTCACTGATGATACGACTCTCTACGCCAAATGGACGGCTAATACCTACACGGTGACCTTGGATGCCGGGGGCGGAACGGTCTCCCCCGCGTCGACCACAGTATCCTATGACAGCGCCGACGCCCTATCTGTGCCCACCCGCACGGGTTATACCTTTGGCGGCTGGTACGACGGGGAGGGCGGCACCGGCAATCAGGTGACCACCCCTGAGGGCGTCCCGACCGGAACGGTTACAGGCTACGTTTCTTCCGGCAAGTGGAGCCTCACGGAGGATAAGACGGTCTATGCCAAGTGGACGATTAACACATACACGGTGACCTTCGACTCAAACGGCGGCAGCGCCGTCCCCAGCCAGACCGTCCCTTACAACATGGCCGCAACCGAGCCTTCCGCCCCGACGAAAACCGGTTACACCTTCGGCGGCTGGTACTCGGACAGCAGCTTATCCGCCGCGTTTGACTTTGCGACGCCCATCACGGGAGATATAACCCTGTACGCCAAGTGGACGAGCACCCCAACCCCGGGCGGAGCCGGCGGCGGTACTAATACGCCCAAGCCGCCTGTAAAAACCATCACGGTCACCGAAACGAGCAGCAACGTGTTTGAGAATGCCCCGGGGACGATTACGGCCGAGGCAAATATGGAAAACGCCTTTTCAGACTCCGTCGAGGTCAGGGTGACCGATGCGCGGGAGGACCCCGCCAGCTTCGGGCTCAGCGCCGGTGACGAGGTCTATCCCTTTGACATCTCGCTCTACATTAAAGGCACAGACCAAAAGACAAAGCCCGCGCCCGGCTATGCGGTGACGATTTCACTGCCGGTGCCGGAAAACCTTCTGGATAAAAAAGAACTACTTGCCGTCATGCATAAATCCGACAGCGGCGTTGTGACGGAGCTTGCCTCGCGCCTTGTGCAGAAAAACGGCGTGTGGTACCTCGTGTTCGAGGCGACGGAGTTCTCCCCCTACGCGCTGGTGGTCAGAAATGCCGGAAGCTACAACGAGTCTGCCGGCGTGCCGTATTACCTCGACGAGAACGGTAACAGGGTCTTCATCGGCTTTGCGGCAATGGACAGGTATATCGCCCCTGAAGGCGTGACCGTTATGGTGACGCGGAACGAAAAGAGCTTTAATGACATCGCCGGTCATTGGGCGGCGGGTTATATCGGCTTTGTGACCGAGCGCGAGCTGTTCCTCGGCACAGGCGGCGGTGCCTTCTCCCCTGACGCCGGCATGACCCGCGCCATGTTCGCAACTGTCATTGGGCGGCTTTACGAGCGCAGCTACGGGGAAATCGGCGCTCCGGGCACCCGCGCCTTCACCGACTGCGACGACGACGCTTATTACGGCAAATACATCGCCTGGGCTTCGGAAAACGGCATCATCGGCGGCTACGGAAACGGCCGGTTCGGCCCGGACGACCTGATCACCCGTGAGCAGATGGCGTCGATACTCTTCCGCTTTGCGGGCTTCCTCGGCGTCACTCCGGACAGCATGGATGCCGCCCTTCATTATCCCGACGCCGGCAGCATTTCGGATTACGCGAAAAACGCGGCCCTCTACTGCCAGACCACGGGCATCATCGGCGGACGCAGCGGCGGCGTGTTTGCGCCAAAAGAAACCGCCACCCGCGCCGAGGTCGCGGCGATTATACAACGGTTTATTGAGACCGTCCTCGGCTGACGCCTGCATTGACATACGCCGGCTTTGGCAGTACATGATTTAAAAAGACAAGGGCGTGCCGCAAAGCGTTTTGATAAAACGTCGAGCGGCACGCCCTATTTTAAGTAAAAAGAAAAAGCCCAGCAAAGCCTCACGTTTACTGGACTTTTATGGCGGAGAGGGCGGGATTCGAACCCGCGTGCGCTTGCGCGCAAACTGATTTCGAGTCAGCCCCGTTATGACCACTTCGATACCTCTCCGTATTGCATTGCATAGGATACATGATTATAATGTAATTGTCAACAGAACGAATTCAAAGATTTCGCATTATGCAGTAATTGGCTTTGCCGCCGCAGCGGACATCGGCAATTTATAAACGAATGGATGCCTCATTATGCCCGGTTTACTCAAGGAAGTCAATATCAAGGCCGACATGCCGACGGCGGACGACGCCATCCGGCGCATCACCTACCACATCAGAAACTGCAAGCCCCTGGGGGTTTCCGCCTTGAAAATCATCCACGGCTACGGCTCCACGGGCGCCGGCGGGAAGATCAAGACGGAGGCCCGGCGGTATCTGGAATCCCAGAAGCGCAAGGGCTTCATTAAGGACTATATCCCCGGGGAGAGCTTTTCCATCTTTGACAGCGCCACGCTAAGGGCGTTTCAGGCCTGCGCCGACCTGCGCCGTGACCCGGACCTGGAGCGCCACAACAACGGCATCACCATCGTCATCGTCTGACACTTCTGACAAGGCAATGGATTCCCGCCTTCGCGGGAATGACAAATGGAAACGGGAATGACAAAGAGAAGCGGGAATGACAAGCGGGAATGACGGCGCATAGGAGGTTGTATGAATTTAATTGTCGCGGTGGACAACAACTGGGGCATCGGGCTGGGCGGCACGCAGACGCTTGTTATCCCGGAGGACCGGCGCTATTTCCAAGCGCTGACGGACGGCTGCACCGTCATTGTCGGCCGCCGGACGCTTTTGGATTTCCCGGGCGGAAAGCCGCTGCCGGGTCGGCGCAACATCGTCTTGTCCCGGGACGCGGCGCTGAAAATCGACGGGGCCGTGGTCGTCAACTCTCTAAGCGGCCTGTTTAAAGAAATCGCCGGTGAGGACCCGGACAAAGTCTTTGTCATCGGCGGCGACAGGGTCTTCCGGCAGCTTCTCCCCTACTGCACCCGGGCCTATGTCACAAAAATATACGCCGCGCCGGAATCGGACACCTTCTTCCCGAACCTGGACAAGCTGGACAACTGGGTGCTGGAGGAAACCGGCGAAACAAAAACCCACGACGGCGTTAACTACGCCTTCCTTAAATACAGGAATACAGCGCCGCTGCCGCCGTCAGCCGAGTAAAAATACATACCGCCGCCCGCGGCGGGTTGGAGGATACGATGTTTGAGCATTTCGTCACCGGAAGAACGCTGCCCGAGGC
Source organism: Sporobacter termitidis (assembly GCA_029267955.1). Classification (GTDB taxonomy): domain Bacteria; phylum Bacillota; class Clostridia; order Oscillospirales; family Oscillospiraceae; genus Sporobacter; species Sporobacter termitidis_A. Next base: position 3,294 of record JAJUHI010000079.1, read on the forward strand.
CTACCACAAGGCGCTGGTGGCGCTGCACAGAGAGCATATGGAGCTGCCCTGCCCCGACTACAACACCAACCAGAAGGAAGCGTCCATGACCTTTGTCGTCACCGAGCCCCTGGCCGAGCCGATGATCAGCATGCTTTTCATCGGCGACCCCCGCTCCCTGGAGCAGTACCGGCAGGAGATGCTGGACGGCATTCTGGATTTTGAGGTGGCCCGGGGCAATTGGGAATACACCTACCACCAGCGGATGGAAAACCAGATTCCCTGGGTCATCGACGAGCTGCGGCGGAACCCGGACTCCCGCCGCGCCGTCATCGTGGTCCGCAGCGAATCGGACATGCACACCGGCTCCCCGGCCTGCCTGCAGAACATCCAGTACTTTATCCGGGAGAACAAGCTCCACTGCAAGGTGCTCTTCCGCTCCAACGACGCCACCAAGGCCGCCTTTATGAACGCCTTTGCCCTCATCATGCTCCAAAAGCGCATGGCCGATACCCTGGGCGTCGGGATGGGGACCTACACCCACCGGGCCAACAGTTTCCACTGCTATGAACGCGATTACGCCATGCTGGACGGGTACGTCCGCCGCATCGAATCCGGCGGCCAGGTCACTTATAACTACGTCGGCGACTGGGACGAGCAGATGGCGGAGGCCCGGCCCGCCATCGCCGAAATGGTGCGCAAGCTGAAGGAAAAAGAATAAATTATGTGTTTTCAGGGGCGATGATCAATCGCCCCTGAATTCAATATACCGCTGATGTGTAAGAGTGTGATGTCAATGGAGTTCCGCGAGTTATGCCGCGGGGATCTGGCTGATCTGGAGCGCTGGTTTAACGACGAAGAAACCCGCAAGCGCCTGGAGGGTATGCTGCCCCTTGACAGGTGGTTTGAAAGCGTTGGCAAACTGCCGAATCAAAAGAATTATATGGCGGTTATTGAAAGCACCCCTATCGGCGTCGTGACGCTGGAAACCTATGAGGACAGGTCGGCAAGCATCGCCTTGCTTGTCAGCCCCGATTACAGGAACCAGGGGTACGGAAAAGCAATCCTCCGCGCCGCTGCGGCGCTGTTTAATGGCTGCACCGAAATCCACGCCTATATCGCCCCGGATAACGCCGCCAGCCTGAAATGCTTTGCCGCCTGCGGTTATGTCGAATGCGGCGTTGATATTGACGGGCTTGTCCACATGGTGCGCCGATTGCGGTAGGCATGGGACACTAAGCGCTGCAGAAAGCAATCCTCAGTCTCGCTTCTCAAAGGGCTTTGCAAAGGGCTTCAGAGCCCTTGTCAAAGCCCTTGGCCATGCTCCCAAAGCCTCGCGGGCGAGGCTTTGAAAAAGGAGCCTGAGAGAACGTCTCTCAAAGGCGTTATCAAAACCTCATATTTTTGGCAGCCGGATTACATGCCGGATCATGACGGCGTCCACCGGGCACATTTCCTGGCAGCAGAAGCAGGAGATGCAGTGCTTTGTGGACATGCCGGCTTTTTTATTTTTGACCTCAATAATCTTCATGGGGCAGCTTTCGGCGCATTTGCCGCACCCGACGCATTTAGCCGTATCAACCCGCGGCACGGCCACATAAACGCGCCGCGCGACGGCGCCGACGGCGCGCAAAAGAAAGCTGTGGCCTCTTTTCGGGATGGACTCCGGCAGCAGGTACGGCGGATTGGCCGGCTCGGCGGGGTCGCCGGCAAGCTCCAGTTCTTCCGGCACAATAAGCCCGCGCTTTGCCGCTTCGGCCAAAATGGGCGTGCTCATGGGGTCAATGCCCATTAAGGCCGTGGCGTGGTAATCCAGCATAAACACGTCCTTGGACGCCAGCGTCAGGCCCATGTGGCGCAGCCGCCCGTTGAGTGGGCCGTTGCCTTCCATGGTCTCCACGGCGTCTATGACCGTCAGCCTCGGCTTTACGGTGAGGGCCAGCTCCACCAGCATGCGGCTGAAATCGCTGATGCCGGGGTGCTTTAAATGCTGTTCCGGCTTTTGCAGGCCCGGTATCGCGCCGAACAGGTTTTTAACCCCGGCGGAAACGGTGGCAAGGCCGTGGGTTTTCAGCTTGGCCACGTTGATGATGTAGTCGGCTTCCAGAATGGGGTTTATAATGTTGAAGCTGCCGTTCTTAAAATCCTCCGGACAGGAAACGGTTTTGTAACCGGTGTCCAGATTGAGCGTGACCCGGTCGCCCAGGGGCGCGTACCCGCAGGAATCGTACACCGCCTTCAGGTTCCCGGCCTTATAGATTCCCCCGGGGCTGTCGGCGATGGTGATATTGGTCACGCCGTGGTCCCGCAGCCAGTCCACGATGGCCGCGACGACGGAAGGGTGCGTCGTCGCGCCCCGTTCCGGCTTGTGGGCGGCTAAAAGATTGGGCTTGATGAGCACCTTTAGCCCCGGGTGCATGTCACCGGCGATACCCAGCGCCTCAAAATGCGCGTCAACGGCGGACCGGAGGGCTGATGCACCGTATGTTTCAGTTTTTCGGACGGATACTAATGCCATATGGCCAACCTGCTTCCTTTTTTTATTAACCATAGCATAACAAAATAGCGCTTTCATTGCAATTGCCGCTGCCGTATGATATGATGCTTGCCAAAAGCATGAAACCGGCATGGTAGAACGCACCTGGGGGTTCTATGGATTTCTTGATGAGCGTGCCGACGCTGTTCGGGCTTGAGGGCCTTGTGTCCGACGAGCTAAAGCGTCTTGATATGAGAGATGTCCGCGCCGAAAACGGGCGCGTCTTATTTACCGGCGATAAAGCCGATATCGCCCGGGCCAACATCAACCTGCGCACCGGCGAGCGCGTTTTGCTGGTGGTTGGGGCGCAGCACGCCGAGTCCTTCGACGCGCTGTTTGAAGCCGTGCGCGCGATGCCGTGGGAAAACTACATCCCCATGGACGGGGCCTTCCCCGTCAAGGGCCATGCCCTGGATTCGACCCTCCGCTCCGTCCCAGACTGCCAGAGCATCATTAAAAAGGCCATTGTGGAGCGGCTGCGCTCTAAATATAAGGTAGAGTGGTTCAAGGAGACGGGCGCTGTCTATCAGGTGCAGTTTGCCATCTTTAAGGACACGGCCACCCTGTATATCGACACCTCCGGCAGCGGCCTCCACAAGCGGGGGTACCGCCCCGTGGGCAACGCCGCTCCCCTGCGGGAGACGCTGGCGGCCGCCATGGTCAAGCTCTCCCGCTACCGGGGCCGTGAGGAATTCTGCGACCCCTTCTGCGGCTCCGGCACCATCCCCATCGAGGCGGCGTTGGCGGCACTGAACCGGGCGCCCGGGTTAAACCGCAAATTCGCCGCCCAGAACTGGAGGTGGCTGGACCCGGCGCTTTGGGAGACTGCCCGTCAGGAGGCCCGGGACCGGGAATACCGGGGCTCCTATAACATCTGGGGCGGCGATATTGACCCCTCCAGCATCGCCATTGCCCGGGAAAACGCCCGCCGGGCGGGCGTGGCTGACCTCATCCGCTTCGAGGTCGCCGAGGCGGCCGATTTCCGCAGGGAGACTCCCGGCGGCCTGATCGTGACCAACCCGCCCTACGGCGAGCGCGTCATGGAGCACAAGGAGGCCGAGCGCGTCTACAAAAAGTTCGGCGCGGCCGTCCGGAACCTGGAGGGCTGGAAAATGTACATCCTCTCCTCCCATACGGAATTTGAGCGCAGCTTCGGCAAAACTGCCGTCAAAAAGCGCAAGCTCTACAACGGCATGATCAAGTGCGATCTGTTTATGTATTATTAAAATATTAAACATATTACACAGGACGGTTATTCAATGCAGCATCTTTTCATCGTCAACCCGGCTGCCGGCGGCAAAAAGCACCATTATACAGACACGATCAACATCATCCGCGCCGCCGCCGACAGACAAGCTGACCCTTTTGAGATCTACATTACGAAAGCGCCCCTGGACGCGACCAATAAAATCAAACAGGCGGCCGCCGCCGCGCGGGAACCATTGCGGGTTTACGCCTGCGGCGGCGACGGGACGCTCAACGAATGCGTCAACGGCGCGGCGGGACTTGACAACGTGTCCCTGGCCCATTACCCCTGCGGCACCGGCAACGACTTTATCAAGGTCTTCGGCAAAAACGCCGAAAAGCGGTTCCGGGATATCCCGGCCCTCATGAACGGGACGGCCCGCCCTCTGGACCTGATCGAAACGACAACGCCCGACGGCGTCCGGTACGGCATCAACATCTGCTCGGTGGGCATCGACGCCCGGATCGGCGGCGATGTACATAAATACAGCGCCATCCCCGTTATCGGCGGCGCGACGGGCTATGTGGTCTCCACCGTCGTCAACCTGCTTCGGGGCATCAACCAGAAGCTGACCATCCAAACGCCGGACCAGACGCTGTCGGGCAGCTTTGCGCTCCTGTGCGCCTGTAACGGGCAGTACTACGGCGGCGGCTTCAACCCCGTGCCGGAGGCGGCGCCCGACGACGGCATCCTGGAGTATCTGGTGGCAAAGGCCGTCTCGCGGGCGACCTTTCTGCGGATGATCGGCAAATACGCCAAGGGTAAATTTCGTGAAATCAAAGACATAATTACCCATATACGGGGCACAACTATGACAATTGACAGCGACGTGCCGCTGGCCGTCAACATCGACGGCGAGATCGTCCGCGCCCGGCGCGTGACCTTTGGAATTGCGCCTGTCCGAATTGGCTTTATTTTGCCGGAAAACACCGATTTTCACGGCAGAAACCATGTCGCATCGGACGCTTTTGACTGATATCAGAAGATTAAGGCAGAAAACGAGAGCTATTTTCTCCTCATGCCGAACAATCACCGAATTTCACCTATTTTTGAAAAATATCCGCAGTTGCACATATGCAAATATTGGACTATTATTATACCTGCGTTAGCACTCTTGCACTTCGAGTGCTAACGCCACACTCATGAAATCGGACAATATTTTTTACAGGAGGTTATTGTATATGATATTGAAACCATTGGCTGACAGAGTGATCATCAAGCAGGTCGCCGCTGAGGAGACCACCAAGAGCGGTATCATCCTCACCAGCTCTGCTCAGGAAAAACCGCAGGTTTACGAAGTCCTTGAGGTGGGTCCGGGCGGCCTCGTTGACGGTAACGAAGTCAAAATGGTTGTCAAGAAGGGTGACCGTGTTATCACCGGCAAATACTCGGGCACCGAGGTTAAAATTGACGGTGAGGAAATGACGATCGTTCGTCAGAGCGACATCCTCGCGATTGTCGAATAGGCTGAAGACGCACTTTTAGAAGGAGGATTTTAATATATGGCAAAACAGATTATATACGGCGAAGACGCCCGCAGAGCTCTGGAAAGAGGCGTCAACCATCTGGCAGACACCGTTAAGCTTACCATCGGCCCCAAGGGCAGAAACGTTGTTCTGGATAAAAAATTCGGCTCGCCCCTTATCACAAACGACGGCGTGACCATCGCCAAGGAGATCGAGCTGAAAGACCCCTTTGAAAACATGGGCGCGCAGCTTGTCAAGGAAGTCGCCTCCAAGACCAACGACGTGGCCGGCGACGGCACCACGACGGCGACGGTCCTGGCCCAGGCCATGATCCGCGAGGGTATCAAGAACGTGGCCGCCGGCGCCAACCCCATGGTCATGAAGAAGGGTATCCAGAAGGCCGTCGAAGTCGCTGTTAAGGCCATTAAAGAAAACTCCAACCCCGTCTCCGGCTCCGAGGACATCGCCCGCGTCGGCACCGTCTCCTCCGGCGACGAGAAGATCGGCGCTTTAATCGCCGAGGCCATGGACAAAGTGTCCAAGAACGGCGTTATCACCGTTGAAGAGTCCAAAACCGCGGAGACCTACTCCGAGGTTGTGGAGGGCATGCAGTTTGACCGCGGTTACATTACCCCCTATTTCATCACCGACTCCGACAAGATGGAAGCGGTTATCGACGATCCGCTGATCCTCATCACCGATAAGAAGATTTCCAACATCCAGGAGATCCTGCCGATTCTCGAGCAGGTTGTCCAGGCCGGCAGGAAGCTTGTGATCATCGCCGAGGACGTGGAAGGCGAAGCCCTCGCCACCATCATCCTCAACAAGCTGCGCGGCACCTTCGTCTGCGTCTGCTGCAAGGCCCCCGGCTTTGGCGATCGCCGCAAGGAGATGCTCCGCGACATCGCCGCCCTCACCGGCGGCCAGGTCATCTCCTCCGAGCTGGGCATGGAACTGAAGGAAACCACCCTCGACATGCTGGGTAAAGCCCGCCAGGTCAAGATGACCAAGGACAACACCATCATCGTCGACGGCGGCGGCAAGACCGAGGACATCCAGGCCCGCATCAAGCAGATCACCACGGAGATTGAGACCACCACCTCCGATTATGACCGCGAGAAGCTCCAGGAGCGTCTGGCCAAGCTCTCCGGCGGCGTGGCCGTTATCAAGGTCGGCGCCCCCTCCGAGACCGAGATGAAGGAGAAGAAGCTCCGCATCGAAGACGCCCTCAACGCCACCCGCGCGGCCGTGGAGGAAGGCATTGTGGCCGGCGGCGGCACCATCTACGTGGTCGCTTCCAAGGCTGTTGACGCCCTTGTGAAAACCCTCAGCGGCGACGAGAAGACCGGCGCGGCCCTGGTGGCCAGAGCGCTGGAAGCGCCCATCAAGCAGATCGCCGTCAACGCCGGTCTGGAAGGCCCCGTCATCCTCGACAAGGTCAAGAACAGCAAGTCCGCTTCCTACGGCTTCGACGCTGCGAAGGAAGAGTACTGCGACCTGATCAAGGCCGGTATTGTGGACCCGACAAAGGTCTGCCGTTCCGCTCTTGAAAACGCCGCTTCCGTGGCCTCCATGGTCCTCACCACCGAGTCTCTGGTTGCCGATATCCCCGAGCCTCCCGCAACGCCCGCCGGCGGCGCCGGCATGGGCGACATGGGCGGCATGTA
>JAJUHI010000080.1 GCA_029267955.1 Sporobacter termitidis
CATTAAGTTAAAATCCGCGATGAAAAAGCATCCCTGCCCATTTTCAGCGAAAGGGCGGGGATGTTTTTTAATTATCCATGTATCAGCGTGTCGGTTCAAAAAATCTTAATATCGACCCGTCGATTGTCGTCACCCGGCACTCCCGGGCGCCCCACGGCTGCTCGGGCCCGCGAAAACGCCGCCGGTGAATCGTATCCGTAGCGGAGCGCAATGTCGATGATCTTGTCATTGCCGCTCTGGATATCCGCCGCCGCCAGCGCCAGCCTCCTGCGCCGTATATACTCGCCGACGGACACATAGGCCATAAAGGAAAAGATGCGCTGGAACTCCCAGACCGAGCAGCAGGCATAACGGGCAGCCACGGAAAGATCGATTTCTCCGGTCAGATTGTTTTCGATGTAGTCAACAGCCCGGTTCATTCCGATTTGCCAATCCATGATCATCACCTTCCGGAGCTTATGATATCAGGCCGGGTTGGAATATGCTTTGCATCCCGTGCACTCTTTTGCAAACCGGCATCATAATTGCCGTTCTGCCGGCAGCAAATTAAATGTGCCCGCAATGGCTGCGGGCAATTAGGATGACGGTATTACTCCCAGTCCTTCCAAACGTCGGGGCAATAGCCCACGGTGGCTTTTTTGCCATTTCGGACGATGGGCGTTTTGATAAAGGCCGGGTTTTCCAGGAGCTTTTCCTCCCGGGCGGCGTCGCTGGCCAGATACTTGAGTATTTCGGCGTCCTTGGCATTGGTGTCCATCATCGCCTCCAAGCCGACGGCGGACTTGACGCTCTGGAATTCGCCGCGGCTCATGCCGTAGCGCAAGAGGTCGATGCTCTGGAACTTGATGCGCCGCTCTTTGAAATAGCGCTCGGCCTTTTTTGTGTCAAAGCATTTTGATTTTCCAAAAATCTGTATGTTCATCCTAAACCTCGTCTATGTCTCAAACCGGCGCGCCGGTACCTCCCGCGAATTACGGGAAGTACCGGCTGCGGTCAGATTTCGATGATGACCGGCAGGATCATCGGATTTCTCTTTGTTTTCTTGTACAGGTAGCTGGACAGGTCGGACTTGACGATGCTCTTGAGGGTAGCAAAATCCGTAATCTTGTTGTCCGCGCTGTTGTTGAGGGCGTTGATGACGACCTCCTTGAGGTCGCGCATGATCTCCTCGGATTCCTTGACGTAGATAAAGCCTCGGGTGATGATGTCCGGCCCGGAGATGAGGCTGCCGTCCTCGCTGGAGATGTTGACGATGACCACCAGCATGCCGTCCTGACCCAGGTGCTTCCGGTCCCGAAGGACAACCGAGCCCACGTCGCCGACGCCTGTGCCGTCCACAAACACCTTGCCCGCCGGCACGCTGCCGTTTTTCTTGATGCTCCGGTTTGTCAGCTCGATGACCTGGCCGATGTCGGAAACAATGATGTTTTTCGGCTCGATGCCCATCTGCTGGGCGATTTTCGAGTGGGCGTACAGCATCCGGTACTCCCCGTGGAGGGGGATAAAGAACTTGGGCTTGGTGAGGGCGATCATCATTTTCAGCTCTTCCTGATAGGCGTGGCCCGACACGTGGATATCGGAATACTTGTCGTAAAAGACGTCGGCGCCGCGGCGGAACAGCTCGTCGATGACGCGGCTGACGGATTTTTCGTTGCCGGGGATGGCGGAAGCGGAGATGATCACCCGGTCGCCCGGCCGTATCTCCACCTGGCGGTGATCTGAAAACGCCATCCGGTACAGGGCGCTCATGGCCTCGCCCTGGCTGCCGGTGGTCATGATGACCACCTTGTCGTTGGGGAGGTTTTTCACCTGGTTGAGCTCGATCAGGACGCCCTTGGGCACATCCATGCAGCCCAGCTCCGTCGCGACCCGGAGAATGTTCTCCATGCTGCGCCCGGTGACCGCGACCCGCCGGCCGTATTTGGCCGCGCAGTTGATGACCTGCTGGATCCGGTGGACGTTGGAGGCGAAGGTTGTCACCAAAATGCGCGACATGCAGCCCTTGAACAGCTCGTCAAAGCTCTCGCCAACCGTGTGCTCCGACATGGAGTAGCCCGGCTTCTCAACGTTTGTGGAATCGGATAATAGCGCCAGAACGCCCTTGTTGCCCAGCTCGCCGAAACGGGCCAGGTTGATCATGCCGCCGGAAATGGGCGTGGTGTCGATTTTAAAGTCGCCGGTGTGAATGATCATGCCGACGGGCGTCTTGATGGCCAGCGCCACGGCGCCGGGGATGGAGTGGTTGATGTGCACGAACTCGACCTTAAAGCAGCCGACCTTGAAGGATTCGCCGGCCGACAGCGTCGTTATCGAGGCCGTGTCCTTCAGGCCGTGCTCGGACAGCTTGAGCTCCACGAGCCCTGCCGTCAGGGGCGTTGCGTAGATGGGGACGTTGACCTCTCGGAGCAGATAGGGGACCGAACCGATATGGTCCTCATGGCCGTGGGTGAGCACCAGCGCCCGTACCTTGCTCTTGTTTTTGACAAGGTAGGTAAAATCGGGGATGACGATATCGACGCCGTACATTTCGTCATCCGGAAAGCCCAGACCGCTGTCGACGATAAGGATATCGCCCCCAAATTCGTACACGGTCATATTCTTGCCGATCTCGTTGAGGCCGCCAAGAGAGATAATTTTCAATTTTTCTGCCATTAAAAAGTAGTTCTCCTTTAAAATATTCGCCTTATGTAATGGATTTGGACACGCAAAAACAAGAGCTCAAAGGGCTTTTGTCATCTCGGCCCTGAATCGCCTTGATTATCTCGCCCTCTGACCTGTTGTCCATTATGTCCAAGTTTATTAAAAAGTACCGCCGTACATAATGCCGTTGTAAAGATTGAATTTCAAGCTTTTCGTAAGCTTGTTTTACTATTATTTAACTTATATTATAACGCGCTTTATATCTATTATAACCAATTTTTAATGATATAACATTATAGTATGAAAAGTATTCCATTGTCAAACAAATGTACATGCACTTATTTTCTGCCGTTAAATATAAGGTATGCCGTGCCGGCCGCCGCCAGCAGCGCCATGATAACGGTGAAGGCGGAATAGGAGATCGCCCCGGCGCTCGACACAAAAATTGAGGTGGGGCCGTCCGCGCTGCCGATGATGCCGACAGCGCTCGCGTCGGGGGCGCTTGCGCCCAGGCGGAGCAAAATCAGGGGCAGCGCGGCTTTGAACGCGATGGCGAGCTGGAGGACTCCGGCGCATATGGCGGTGATGATAATGACAAGGATGGAAAATCGGCGATGTTTCATGATACCGGCCACCTTTTTTAGTTATTATTCTATTTCCTGCCGTCCCTCCAGGGCCCGCATCAGCGTGGCGTCGTCGGCAAATTCCAGACTGAGCCCCACCGGCATGCCGTAGGCCAGGCGGGTGATTTTGACGCCGAAGGGCTTTAAAAGACGGGAGATGTACTTGGCCGTCGTCTCGCCCTCGGTGTCGGGGTTTGTGGCCATAATAACCTCCTCGATGTGCCCGTCGGCGACGCGGTTGACCAGCTCCTTGATTTTAATATCGTCCGGCCCCACGTGGTTGAGGGGGGAGATGACCCCGTGGAGCACGTGGTAGTGCCCGTTATATTCGTGGGTGCGCTCGATGGCGATCACTGTCTTCGGGTCGGACACGACGCAGACAACCCGCTCGTCGCGCCGGGGGCTCTGACAGATGGCGCAGACCTCGCTGTCGGTCAGGTTCTGGCAGACGGCGCAGCAGTGTACCGTTTTCTTCGCCGTGGAGATGGCGTCCGCAAAGGCCTGGGCTTCCTCGTCCGGCAGGGAGAGGATATGAAACGCCAGCCGTTGGGCGGACTTCTGTCCGATGCCGGGCAGGGAGGCGAATTTTTCGATGAGGATTTCAAGCGACGACGGGAAAAAGCTCATATAAAGCGAGTCCTTTCGGGATGATGGTGGTTTGGCTGTCTGCCTGCTGTCATTTAAGCGCCTCTGAGCCGGCGGATCATGGCGGCCCGGTCCTGTGCGCCGAAAACGGCGCTGCCCGCCACCAGCACGTCCGCCCCGGCGGCGACGCACAGCTTCGCGGTTTCGGGGTTGATGCCGCCGTCCACCTCCAGCTCCACCTTATGGCCGCCGCTGTCGATGGCGCGGCGCAAAAACTCGACCTTCGGCAGCATGTCCGGCATGAATTTCTGGCCGCCGAAGCCCGGCTCGACGGTCATAACAAGGATGAGGCTGAGCATATTAAGATAGGGGAGGGCCGCTTCCGCCGGCGTTTTCGGCTTTATGCACAGGCCGGCCCGCTTGCCCAGGGCCCGGATTTCCCGCAGCGCCTCCATAGTGTGCTCCGGCGTGTCGGCCTCCGCGTGGATAACGACAATATCCGCCCCCGCGTCGATAAAGTCCTTCACATAGCGCCGGGGCTCGGTAATCATCAGGTGGACATCCAGCGTCATGTCCGTGATTTTCCGGACCGACGCCAGTACGGGGATGCCGATGGAAATGTTGGGTACGAACACGCCGTCCATGACGTCAAAATGCAGATAGTCGGCGCTGGGGATGCTGGCGATCTCCTCGCCCAGACGCGCAAAGTCCGCCGACAATATGGAGGGCGCTATTTTAATCACTGCGATCATTCCTTTGTGTAGTTTGGCATCCCAAAAAGGCGTGAGGCTTGCATATTAGGCACTCATATGAAATTATAAAAAAATCATAAGAACCATATTGACATTCGTATGAACGTGTGATATGATCTTTCCAGAATCATTCGGAAGTGGTTCACGCAGGTCTCGACGGCGGCATACTATTGAATAGGCGGCTGGCGCGCCGCTCGCTTTCATATAGGGGCTGCTGCCGGTCGAAAGGCCGGCGCGGCCCCGATTGTGCTTAAAGTCTTTTACTAACGTAAAAGCCTTGACAAATTCGCGTGAAGCTCGAATTTGCATCAATAACATATCGACTATAATATATGGAATCCGGCAATGTCAAGCGGAACCGGCCGCCGCTTATTGACACGCCGTACACCGGGGCATACAATGAAACGGACATACTGACAATAATAGGATTGGCCGGTGAAAGGAAACGGAATGGAGGGCGAGATGAAGGAAATCAGGACAAAATCAGTGGCGCCGATATATGGTTTGGCGGGCGTCTGGCTCGTATACTGCTTGTTTTTCCCGTTGTACAAGCTGTGGCATTTTGCCATACTGGGGATTCTCGGCGCCGGCGCGTACGCGCTTTTAACGCTGATATTCCCCGGGAAAACGGAATACGTTGAGGAGCCTGTGACCACCGGCAACCCGGATATCGACGCGCTGCTGGCCGAGGGGACAAGGGCTACCTCTGAGATGGCCCGGCTGCGGGATTCTATCCGCAACGCGGAGGTCAAGCGCAAAATTGACGATATCATTAAAATAACCGACCAGATTTTCAAGGACCTGCTGCACGATCCGGCCGATTACAGGCAGGTGAAGCATTTTGCGGATTTCTACCTGCCCACCACCATCAAGCTGCTCAACGCCTACGACCGGATGGGGAGCCTTGGGAGCATGGGCAGCAACATCACCGGCACCATGGAGCGGATCGAGACCATCCTGGACACCACGCTGGAGGGGTACAAAAAGCTGCTGGACGCCCTGTACGCCAACCAGGCCCTGGACATTGAGACGGACATCGTCGTTCTCAAAAATATGCTGAAGAAGGAAGGCCTTGCAGGCAAGGACTTTTAGAAAGGAAGATGTACATGTCAGATAACAACGCCGGATACACGCCGAACCTCGTTTTCAACGCCGAAACGGCGCCGGTGGCGCCGCCGGCCGCGCCCGATGTGCTTTCAGTCACAAAGGACGCCGCAGCCGTCAAGCTGGACATGAGCCAGCTGACGGAAGCCGAGCAGCAGATGGTGCGCGAATTCGCCAAGAAAATCGATATCACCGACACCAATGCCGTATTGACGTACGGCGCGTCCAGCCAGAAAAACATCGCCGATTTTTCCACCCATACCCTGGAGAACGTGCGCACAAAGGACATGGGCGAGGTGGGCGACATGCTCGCCGGGCTCGTGGTGCAGCTCAAGGGCTTCAACTACGGCGAAAACGAGAAGAAGGGGCTTTTCGGCCTGCGTAAAAGACTGCGCAACCAGATTGCCACCATCAAGGCGGAGTACGACAAGGCCTCCGTCAACGTGGAAAAGATCGCCGAGATGCTGGAAAAGCACCAGGTGACGCTTCTCAAGGACGCGGCGATGCTGGATAAAATGTACGAGATGAACCAGTCCTACTTTAAGGAGCTGACCATGTACATCCTGGCCGGCAAGGAAAAGCTCCGGGAGTGCCAGGAGGTTGTCTTTCCGGAGCTGAAGAAAAAGGCCGAGGAATCCGGCAAACCCGAGGACGCCCAGGCTGTCAACGACTATATCAACATGCTAAGCCGCTTCGAGAAGAAGCTGTATGACCTGGAGCTGACAAGGACGATCTCCATCCAGATGGCGCCGCAGATCCGGCTCATCCAGAATAATGACAGCCTCATGGTGGAAAAAATCCAGACCTCGCTCGTCAACACCATCCCCCTGTGGAAAAGCCAGATGGTGCTGGCGCTGGGGATGCACCATTCCCAGCAGGCTATGGAGGCCCAGCGCGAGGTGACCAACATGACCAACGAGCTGCTGAAGCGAAACGCCGAGATGCTCAAAACGGGTACCGTGGAAATCGCCAGGGAATCCGAACGGGGCGTCGCGGATATTGAAACGCTGCAATTGACGAACCAGAAGCTCATTGAAACCTTGGAGGAGGTCAGGACGATTCAGGCGGAAGGCGCGGCCAAGCGGCGCGCGGCGGAGCTCGAGCTGAGCCGCATTGAGGGTGAGCTGAAGCAGAAGCTGATGGACCTGCGCAAGTAGCAGGGCGTCATTTAAACCGGAGAGTAAGATGAAAGCACTGAAAAAACGTTCCACAGCGTCGGCCGTTGCGCTGGTTGTCATCATCGCCGCCACCCTGTTTGGCATGATCCGCAGCGCCAACGCCGCGGCGAGAGCCGTTGAACGGCAGTTTGAGCACGGTGTTAAAGTGACGGACGTCAACGGCCAGAAGTATACGGAAAAGAGCATACAGGATCAGCTGCAAAGAAGGGCCGACGCGGCGCTGGGCCTTTTGGCGGCGGTGACGGACGACGCGCTCTTGAAGGAGGACGCCGACGCGCTCCGCAAGGCCCGGGAGGCGCTGTTAGACGCCGATACCGTCCGGGAAAAATACGCGGCCAACGAAAAGATGGAAGCGACCTGGCGGCGGCTCTACGAGACCCTGACCGCCCGGGGCGGGGAGCTTCCGGCTTCTGTCGAAAGCTATGCGTCAACGCTCCGCGGCGCGCAGGGGGCCATCGACAAAAGCCATTACAACGAAGCGGTTTTGAGGTTTGAGGCCGAGATGAGGGCGTTTCCCGCCGGGCTCCTGCGGATGCTGGGCCTTGTGGACCTGCCGGAGACCTTCGGCGAGGCTTAACTGTGTAGAGCCGCGGCTGGACACACATTTTAAAATATGGATTGGAGTAGCAGCGTGAAAAAGAAAATTATATCATTCCTGCTTGTACTGGTACTGGCCGCCGCTGTCACGGCGCCGGCGCTGGCCGTGGTGGAGCAGAGCGATGTGTACTACGTGGCGGACTACGCGGGCGTATTGTCCGACGACATCGAAGAGCGGATCATCAGCGCCAACGTGGACCTGGAGCAGAAGTGCAAGGGCGCCCAGATCGTCGTTGTCACGGTGGAATACTTGGACGGCATGTATGCCGACGAGTACGCCATGACGCTGTTTAACAACTGGGGCGTGGGCAGCAAGACGGAAAACAACGGCATGCTGCTGCTGTTGGCGCCGGGCGAAAACAAATTCTGGCTCACCGTGGGAGCCGGCATCAGCGGTTCCTTCACAGACCGCATGGCAAATGAATACTTATCTAAGTATTTTGAGGATGAATTTGATAAAGGCAATTATGAAAAGGCCACGGAAAATATCCTGGAGGAGCTCTTCTCCTGGTACGCCGGGTATTACAACGTTAACCAGAACAACAGCGGCGGCAGTTACAGCAATTATGACGACGGGTATTATTACTATGATGATTACGGCTACGACGGCGGCTTTTCGATCATCGTCTGGCTCTTTATCATCCTGATCATTGTGCTGGTCTTCGTGTCGGCAATCGCCGCCGACCGGCGGCGTCATTACGCCTATTACCAGCACCTGGGCATACCAGTCCCGGCCTACCACTTCTGGTACATCTGGGGCGGCCCGCACCGGGTCTGGTGGTACGGCCCCGGCGGCCCCGGCTGGCGTCAGGGCCCCCGCGGTCCCCGAGGCCCCGGCGGCAGACCGCCCGGCGGCGGTAGCTCCGGCGGCTTTGGCGGGTTCGGCGGCTTTGGCGGCAGACCCGGCGGCGGCGGACGCGGGGGCGGCGGCTTTGGTGGCTTCGGCGGCGGCGGCGGTATGGGCCGCGGGGGCGGCGGTTTTGGCGGCGGCGGCGGTGGAAGACGGTAAACCGCGGCGCCGTCAGCCCGCCCGGCATTATGTAATATAAAGCGACGGGGCAAACCCAAGGGGTTTGCCCCGCGGTTTTTAGAGTGAATAATATTCATGAATATAATGAATATTATGCATTTTGTGTTTTGTCACAAAATGAGCAACTCACTAAAAACTAAATATATAGAAGATTATTGTAAAATAACTATTGCATATTAATGCAAATGGTGGTATCATGACGCCATAGCTATTTCTGGAGGTAATTGACAATGAGCGAAATTAAAAAGGTCGTTTTAGCATATTCGGGCGGACTGGACACATCCATCATCATTCCGTGGCTGAAGGAGAACTACAACAACTGCGAGGTCATCGCCGTTTCGGGCGACGTCGGCCAGGGCTCGGAGCTGGACGGCCTTGAGGAAAAGGCCCTGAAAACGGGCGCCTCCAAGCTGTATATCGAGGATCTTACCGACGAATTTGTTGACGATTTCATCATCCCCACCATGAAGGCCGGCGCCAAGTACGAGGGGTATCTTTTGGGGACGTCCTTTGCCCGGCCTGTGATTGCCAAGCGCATCGTGGAGATTGCCTTGAAGGAGGGCGCCGACGCCATCTGCCACGGCTGCACCGGCAAGGGCAACGACCAGGTGCGCTTTGAGCTCACCATCAAGGCCTTCGCCCCCCATATGAAAATCATCGCCCCCTGGCGGGAGTGGAACTTAAAGAGCCGGGACGACGAGATTGATTATGCCGAGGCCCACAACGTCCCCCTTAGAATCAGCCGCGAGACGAACTATTCCAAGGACAAAAACCTCTGGCACCTGTCCCACGAGGGCCTTGATTTGGAGGACCCCGGCAACGAGCCCCAGTACAACAAGCCCGGCTTTTTGGAGATAGGCGTTTCGCCGGAACAGGCCCCAGACAAGCCGGAGTATGTGACCATTGATTTTGTCAAGGGTATCCCCACGGCGGTCAACGGCGCTCGTATGAAGGCCTCCGACGTTATCAGAAAGCTCAATGAGCTGGGCGGCCAAAACGGCATCGGCCTGCTGGACATTGTGGAAAACAGGCTGGTGGGCATGAAGAGCCGCGGCGTCTATGAAACTCCGGGCGGCACCATCCTGTACCACGCCCACGAGGTGCTGGAGTCCATCTGTCTGGACAAGGAGACGTCGCATCTGAAGACGCAGCTGGCTGTTAAATTCGCCGAGCTTGTCTATAACGGCCAGTGGTACACCCCCCTCCGGGAGGCGCTTTCCGCCTTTGTCGACAAGACCCAGGAGACGGTGACCGGTACGGTCAAGCTGAAGCTCTATAAGGGCAACGTCATCAACGCCGGCGTCTGGAGCGACTTTAGCCTCTACAGCCAGGAGCTGGCCTCCTTCGGCGAGAGCGACTACAAGCAGGCCGAGGCGGAGGGCTTTATCAATCTCTTCGGGCTGCCGATTAAGACAAAAGCGATTCTGGACGCGCAGCGGAAGAAAAAGTAAGCGTTTATCTGGAAAAGACGCGCGGATTCCCGCCTCCGCGGGAATGACAGAAGGAACAGTAGCCAGCTATGGAAGGTCAAGAGAGAAATCAGGATTCCATGGTACCTGGTCACGAAGAATTGCGAAGACAATGTAGCAGAGTTTTCTGGTGGCAGCACCGACAGCAGTCATGTGATCTTTACCCTCTTTACGCTTAC
>JAJUHI010000081.1 GCA_029267955.1 Sporobacter termitidis
CGCATACTGCCAGCCGACGGGGGGCGCGGCCTTAACCGGACCGGGCTCCTCGGCGGGTTCGTTATTGTCTGTCGCCTTTTTCGAGGTCATCTCAAGCAGCGCCGACAGCAGCTGGTCCGACAGCGACTGCAGCGCCGGGTTATCCTCCGCCGTCCCGGCCTCAAAGCCCTGGGAGCCGTCGGCAATGTCGGCTTCCAACTGGGGGGCCAGCTCCGGTTCGGGTTCGGGTTCCGGCTCGGGCTCGGGCGGCGTCCGGAAAAGCGCCTGTTCTACGTTGGATATGGGCACATTGTCCGCCGCGTATTTTTCGGCGGAATCGTCCGGGCTGCTGACCCCTTGAATATCGGCGGCGGGGAGCGCATCGGATACTGGTTCGGCCGCGGGCGGTTCCAACGGCGCTGCCGGCGGCGCGGGCGGCGCTTCCGGCCGGTCGTGAAGCTGGCCGGGACTGACCAGGTGGAAGGCGTCGGCGCCGGTAAAGCCGATGTCGGCCAGCGCGTTTTTTGAGTAACTTTTTTTCAGGCGCAGCGTGCCCGAATCGGGCGACGGCACCAATACTCCCAGCGGGACGAATCTGCCCGCGCACACAGCCGCCAGACGGAGGACATCCCGGCTTTTACAGGTGCAGGCGCAGTCAAAAACCGTCAGCAGACCGTTTTGAGAAATGGATACCGTGCCGACCTGCTCCTTGTCTTTGACAACGGGAAAAATACCGGTGATAATAGACATGGCAAGCCTCCAACTATATAAAAATCCCCATGCACCATTGTATGCATGGGGATTTTCTTTAAGAAGCGCAATTTACCTGTCAAGAGCGCCGACGGCTGGAGCCGACTCTGGGCAGCCAAGCTTTATACCGGCAGCGGCGCGGGTCTGTCATGAAATGGTGTAAGCGCCCCGGATGAGAAGCTTGACGGTGTCCGAACCGGCCTTCAGGCCGTTGCCCTCGATGGTCACCATGTACAGGTGGTTTGCCGCCACCGCCGCGCCGGAGGTCAGGGACCCGGCCGTGGTGGTGTCCACCATCGCCGGCGAGCTGCCGACGGCGGTGGCGCTGCCGATGCGCAGCAGAAGCTCCGTGCCCACGCTGCAGCTCAGGGTCTGGTTTTTCTTCAGGGTGATTAAGGTAAAGGTGGCCGATTCGGTGCGGGTAGAAGTTGACAGCTTGGCGTCAATCTCGGCTTTAAAGCTGCTGATTTTGGCGTCTAAAGCCGGAGACAGGGAGGCCTCGGCCTGACTGATGCTGGCGTTCACATCGGTCATTATCTGCGGCTTGAACTGGTTGGTCAGGTAGCTGAGGGTCACCAACGGGTCCTGCTGCGTGCCCAGGGATGTGGCCGCTAAGATGCTGACGCCTGAGACAAACGCGGCGGCGACGATAACGCCCAGCGTAATGAGCAGCTTTTTCTTCAGTTTCATTATGTATCCTCCGTAACGTGTGCTGAAAGGGGCTTGTCCCGGCTTCACGCCGCCAAGGCGGCGGCTTGTAGCCTTACGGCGCAAGCCGCCGCTATCGGTTGATTTATTATTCAGGCGCCCCGCACGGGGTTGCGCGGGAGCCCACATCAACTAGGTGTTGTTCAGTCCAAAGCTGACGGCGATGGCGTTGTCAACCTGAGACATCAGCCGTTCATCCAGCGACCCCATACGCTCCTTCAGCCGCCGTTTGTCAATCGTCCGAATCTGCTCGAGGAGCACCACAGAGTCTTTCGTAAGCCCGTAGCTTTTTGCCTCTAACTCTATGTGGGTCGGCAGTCGCGCTTTGTTTATCTGTGAAGTAATCGCCGCGGCGATTACAGTCGGGCTGTGCTTATTTCCCGTGTCATTTTGCACGATGAGCACAGGCCTCAGTCCGCCCTGTTCGCTCCCGACAACGGGGCTCAGGTCGGCGTAATAAATCTCTCCTCTTTTAACTCCACTTAACACACAGCTTCACTCTCCGACGAAGTATAGTCGCCGCGGTTACACGTCTTCGGAGTCGTTCTATGTAACCGGGCACCTATAATTCTTTCACAAAGCAAAACAAAATATACAACCGCTGCCATGGGAAATGCGAAAATCGAAATGTCGAATACCCACTGTGTGCGTATCCATCGAGCGCCCGTGCTGGAAGGGCACACGTACAGCGCTCTTGCTATTAGTATATGTAGCGGCTGAAGGTTTGTCACCGTGCCGTCCCATGCCGCGAAGCGGCGTCGGACAAAGCCGGCGTAAGCGGAGAAAGGCGGTTAAGAGAGGGCTATATCATTCCTTTAAATAAACTCTTGAAACTCGGGGGGAGACCGCGCACAGGAGCTCCCAGGATATCGTGCCGGCCAGCCCGGCCAGCTCCTCGACCGGGATAAAGCCGTCGCCGTCCCGCCCGAAGATGGTCACCACGTCGCCCTCCTTGACGTCGGGGATGTGGCTGACGTCGATCATGCACATGTCCATGCAGATGTTGCCCACCTGCCTGGCGCGCCTGCCGTGGACAAGGACGTCGATTTTGCCGGACAGGACCCGGTGGAGCCCGTCGGCATAGCCGATGGTAATAACAGCCAGCCTCTGCCTTGACGGGACGGTATAGATGCGGCCGTAGCTGACGGTGTCGCCCGCTTCAAAATCCTTGACCTGGGCGATGCGGGTTTTCAGCTCCATGGCCGGGCGCAGCTCAATGCCGCCGGTTTCCTTGTCGGGGTACAGGCCGTACAGCATGATCCCGGGGCGAACCATGTCGAAATAGCTCCAGTCATAGTTTACCATCCCGCCGCTGTTGGCGCAATGCTTAATCTCGAATTGGACGCCGGCGGATTTTTCCAGCCGGTCGACAAACCGTTTGAAATCCTCAAACTGCGTCTGGGTGAATGGGTCGCCGCAGACGTCGGCCACGGCAAAATGGGAGAAGATGCCCTCGAAGTATAGACCCGGCAGCTCCAAAATGCGCCGGATTTCCGGCAGCGGGTCCCGCCCCCCGTGGCAGGTGAAGCCGAGGCGGCCCATGCCGCTGTCAATCTTGAGATGCGCCTTGAGCGTTTTCCCGGCGGATTGGGCCGCCGCCGAAAACGCCTCGGCGATGTCGGTGCTGTAGATGGTCTGCGTCAGGTTGTTGTCAACCAGCTCATTTAAAAACCGGGGCGAGGTATAGCCCATAATGAGAATCGGCAGGGTAATGCCGTGGGCCCGGAGGGCCAGCGCCTCGTCAATGCAGGCCACGCCCAGATAGTCGCAGCCCAGCTCCTGCAGCAGGGCGGCCACGCGGAGGGCCCCGTGCCCGTAGGCGTCGGCCTTGACAACGCCGAGAAAGCGCGTGCCGGGATTCAGCCGCGCTTTCATCGCCTTGAAGTTATGTTCGATATTCGGAAGGCTGATCTCAGCCCAGGTTCTCATTTGCATATGGCTCATGGGGTAATGTCCTTTACATTCTAAGTAATGGTCGCGCTGTCAAAACGGACGGTAACGGCCATCCTGCCGTTATCGGAAAGCTCGGAGCGGAGCGGCAGCCGGGTCTTGACGTCAAACCAGGTCTTTGAGGTGACGGTTTCGGAGACGTCGGTGGTCACGGTCAGCGTTTCGGCCTCGTCCAGCTTTTCAAAGCTGCAGCCGGAGATAAAGCCGCTTTGCCACTGGGAGATCAGCACCGGGATGGCCTCCGCCGGCGACAGGCCGTCCGCTGTGAGCGCGCCGGTATCCAGCTCGGCCCCGTCATACTCCAGCGTCGCGCCGGACAGGTCAATCCGCGCCTTGAGTCCGGCGATTTCCTCCGGGGCGAGGATTTCCATGGCGCCTTTGTCGGCATCGCCGGTAAACCGGACGGTAAAATCGTAAACCCGCTCGCCGTAGTCGGCCGTCACGTCCGCCGTCAGGTCCAGGGTGTCAGCTTCCAGCAGAGATGTTCGGATATCCAGCGCCAACTCCTCTGCGTTATTCCGGACGCCGCCGCAGGCGCACAGTGTCAGCAGCAGGAGCAGGGTTGTCATTGGTGCAAGTGCTTTCACTTGCTTCAACCGATGCTCACCTCATTATAGTGGATTTGAACGCTTCCGGCAGTATGCGGAGCACATGTTCAGCCGTCACGGAATAGTCCCCGTAGGCCGCGCTGCACATATCCCCGGCCAGCCCGTGGAGATACACGGCGGCCAGCACCGCGTCCTTCAGCGGGAAGTTTTGCCCCGCCAGCCCCGCGATGAGGCCCGCCAGAACGTCGCCGGAGCCGCCCTTAGCCAGCGCCGGGCCGCCCGTTGTGTTGACATAAGCCGTGCCGTCCGGCAGCGCCGTGACGGTGCGGTGGCCCTTGAGCACCAGGATGCAGCCGTGCCGGGCGGCGAAATCCCGGGCCGCGCCGATGCGGTTGTCGATGCTGCCGCCCAGACGCCGGAACTCCCCGGGGTGCGGCGTTAAGACAACGGGGCACCGGGCCTCGTCCAATATATCTATATTCCCGCCAAGGGCGTTTATGCCATCGGCGTCGAGGATGAGCGGTACGGTCGAATGGCGGAGCAGGGCGTGGATAATCCCGTCCACCGCCGGGGAGCGGCCCAGGCCTGGCCCGGCAAGGCACACATCAGCCTGATCCAGGCGCTTTAAGATAACATCCAAAGCGGCGGCATCCAGGGCGCCCTCCGGCGTTGCCGGGAGCGGGAAGGCCATCTCCACGTCGCATTTAACCGCCGCGATTTCGTAAATGGACGACGGCACCCCCAGGGAGACAAGGCCGGCGCCCGCGGCGGACGCGGCGCGGGCGGCTAATACCGGCGCGCCGGAATAGCCCGTGCTGCCGGCGATAATCAGGTTGCGGCCGTAATCGCCCTTGTGGGTGTCCGGGCGCCGGCGGGGCAGGGTGATATCGCCCGCCGCCACGGCGTATATATCGGTTTCAGCGTCGTCAATAAGGGATGCGGGCAGCCCGATGTCCACAATGCGGACATCGCCGCTGTAGACGCAGCCCGGCTCGGTAAACAGCCCGGGCTTGGCGAAGGTGAAGGTGACGGTAACGTCGGCCCGGACGGCGTCCCCCAGAATCCGGCCGGTGTCGGCCTCCACGCCGCTGGGGATATCGGCGGCCACCACCGCCGCCGGAGAGGCGTTGATCAGCCGGACGGCCTCAAGGGCGCGGCCCCGCAGGTCGTCATTCAAGCCGATGCCGAACATCGCGTCGATGATGACGCCGCAGTGGTTGACGTAAAACTCCAGGTCGGGCGCGTCCTCCATATCCTCCAGAACGCCGCCCACCTCGCCTAAGCGGTGCTCCATTTCCTGCGTGTCCGGGGTCATTTTTGACCGGGAGCCCACAAGAAAAGCGCGGACCGGGATGCCGCGTTTTTTCAAAAAGGTCGCGGCGGCAACGCCGTCGCCGCCGTTGTTGCCCGAACCGCAGAAGACGGCCGCGTGGCCGCCGCCATCCAAAAGGGACGCCGCCGCGTCGGCCACATGCCGGGCGGCATTGGTCATCAGGAGGGTGGACGGCACGCCGAGTACGTCGATGGCATGCTTATCCAGGGCGCGCATCGTTGCGGAATCCATGAGTTTCAAGACATCAGCCCCTCCCGTATAGCGTCGGAAAATTGGTTTCATTATAGTTCAAATCACATTTTTAGTCAATTTAATGTTGCCATTCATAAAATAGTGTGATATATGTAAATAATAAAATTAATACGCTTATGGCGATGATCGGGAAAATAGCGCTGCAAGTTGATGCGGCAGCATCAACTTGCATGGGACGCAAAAGAGAGGGGCTGCCACCGGCTGAAAGCGCCCCGCGTCGCAGCCGCTTGGTTCGCCCGTGAGCTCCGGCTAATCCCCGGCGTTTTGCCACGTTACAGGCAGCAGAAAGCGCGGCTGGCGGCAGAGACCCCGGCCGAATCTGGGTGGTACCGCGGAAGAAGTGTGTCTTTCGTCCCTGTATAGGGGCGAAGGGCTTTTTTATTTTATGATTTGCATGTCATTCCCGATTTGTATGTCATTCCCGCGAAAGCGGGAATCCACGTCCATATGCACCGGGGGATAGATTCCCGCCTGCGCGGGAATGACAGATGAGGCAGATTCCCGCCGGCGCGGGAATGGCAAGTGGTACGCAACACTACATTACAGGAGTGCAGTTATATATGAAAGAACAACTGGAAAAATCCAAACAGGAAGCGCTGGCGGCGCTGGCCGCGGCGGACAGCCCCGCCGCGCTGGAGGCTGTCCGCGTCCGATTCCTGGGTAAAAAGGGCGAGATTACGGCGATCCTCAAGCAGATGGGGAGCCTGTCGGCGGAGGAGCGGCCCGTAATTGGGCAGCTGGCCAATCAGATTCGCGCCGACATCGAGCAGGCGCTGGAGGACCGGGCAGCCGTCATCGAGGAGCAGGAGCTGGCCGCCCGGCTGGCGCGCGAGGCGCTGGACGTCACCATCCCCGGCACGCCCGTCTCCCTCGGCCACCGGCATCCCATGTCCATCGTTTTAGACGAGGCCAAGGAGATTTTTATCGGCATGGGCTTTTCTATTGCCGAAGGCCCCGAGGTGGAGCTGTCCGTCTACGATTTTGACAGGCTGAACATCCCCGTGGGCCACACGGTACGGGAATGGCAGGACACCTTCTACATCACCCGGGACGAATCCGTCCATCTGCGGTGCCAGACGTCGCCCGTTCAGGTGCGCGTGATGGAAAAGCAGAAGCCGCCCATCCGCATCATCTCCCCCGGGCGCGTTTACCGCAAGGACGACGTGGACGCCACCCATTCGCCCATGTTCCACCAGATTGAGGGCCTTGTGGTGGACAAGGGCATCACCATGGGCCATCTCAAGGGCACCCTCAACGCCCTTGTCAAAAAGCTTTACGGCGAGAACACCGCCACCCGCTTCCGGCCCCACCACTTCCCCTTCACGGAACCCTCCTGCGAGGTGGATGTGCAGTGCTTTGCCTGCGGCGGCGCCGGCTGCCGCGTCTGCAAGGGCGAGGGCTGGATTGAGCTGTTGGGCGCCGGCATGGTGCACCCGAAGGTGCTCTCCGGCTGCGGCATCGACCCGGATGAGTATTCCGGCTTTGCCTTCGGCGTCGGTCTCGACCGGATGACGCTGCTGCGCTACAGCATCGACGATATGCGGCTGCTGTTTGAAAACGACATGCGGTTTTTAAGGCAGTTTTAAATGCCCGCCCACCCGCCCAATAAAGGTATGGGGCTCCGCCCCATGCTCCATTTGGCGGACAGAGCAAAAAGGCTCCTTTTGAAAGCCTCGCCCGCGAGGCTTTGGGAGCATGCCGCCGAAGGCGGCTGAGGATTGTCTCCTGTCGGCGAGGTAAAGGCCCGCTGTGTAGATGCGGCTATCGCCAACATGTGTACCTCCGATGTTGTCATTCCCGCGAAGGCGGGAATCCAGAAAGGAATGATGTTGTAATATGAAGTTATCACGCAAATGGCTTGCGGATTATACCGATATTAAGGCGTCCTCCAAGGAGTACGCCCATAAAATGACCATGTCCGGCTCCAAGGTAGAGCTGACGTACGAACCGTCCGAATCCATCAGGAACGTCGTTGTCGGGCGGGTTGTGGAAATTACGCGGCACCCGGATTCTGACCATCTCTGGGTCTGCCAGGTGGATGTGGGACAGCCGGAGCCCATCCAGATCATTACCGGCGCCCAGAACGTCCGCCAGGGTGATATGGTACCGGTGGCACTGCACAAATCGCTGCTGCCCGGGGGCAAAAAGATCGAAAAGGGCAAGCTGCGCGGCATGGTGTCCATGGGCATGCTCTGCTCCTTGTCCGAGCTGGGGCTGGACCTGCACGACTTCCCGGACGCCGTGGAAGACGGCATCTTCATCCTCCATGAGGACTGCAAGCCCGGCGATGATATCAAGCCTATCATCAACGCCGACGACAGCATTGTGGAGTTTGAAATCACCAATAACCGCCCGGACTGCCTGTCGGTGATCGGCCTTGCTAGGGAGAGCGCCGCCACCTTCGGCACCAAGCTGCGCGTGCCGGTGCCCAAGGTCAAAGGCTGCGGCGGCGATATCCGGGAGCATCTGTCCGTGGAGATTGAAAATCCGGACCTGTGCCCCCGCTATACCGCCCGGATGATCAAAAACATCCGGATTGAGCCGTCGCCCAAATGGCTGCGCCAGAGGCTGCGCGCCGCCGGCGTCCGGCCCATCAACAACATCGTGGATATCACCAACTACGTCATGCTGGAGTACGGCCAGCCCATGCACGCCTTTGACTACGCCTGCCTGGACGGGGGCAAAATCGTTGTCCGCACAGCTAAACCCGGCGAAACCATCGACACCCTGGACGGCACGCCCCGGGCGCTGACGCCCGAGATGCTGGTCATCGCCGACGCCAACAAGCCCGTGGGCGTTGCCGGCGTCATGGGCGGCGCCAACAGCGAGATTACGGAAAACACAAGACTGGCCGTCTTCGAGTCCGCCAATTTTGACGGCGTTTCCGTCCGGAAAACGGCCATTGCCTTAGGGATGCGCACGGACGCCTCCTCCCGCTTTGAAAAGGGCCTCGACCCGGAAAACACCGTCAGCGCCGTCCAGCGCGCCTGCGAGCTGGTGGAGCTGCTGGGGGCCGGCGAGGTGATTGACGGCATTATCGACGTGAACGCCAGGCCTTACGCACCGAGAACTCTGAAACTGGAGCCGGAAAAGATTAACCGCCTGCTGGGCGCCGATATACCCGTCGATTTTATGAAAACAACACTTGAAAAGCTCGGCTTTAAGATCAGCGGGGATACGGTGACCGTCCCCTCCTGGCGCGGCGATATCGAGCATTACTCGGACCTGGCCGAGGAGGTGGCCCGGTTCTACGGTTATGACGTCATCCCGGCGGAAATGTTCGGCGGCAAAACGGTCATCGGCGGCTTTACCCAGAAGCAGCAGCTGGAGCGCCAGACGGGCGCTGCTCTGCGCGCCCTGGGCTACAGCGAGATTTATACCTATTCCTTCATCAGCCCGTCCGCATACGATAAAATCAGGCTGGATACCGGCTCGGCGGACAGAAACAGCGTCGTCATCCTCAACCCGCTGGGGGAGGACACCAGCGTCATGCGCACCCGGTCCCTGCCCTCCATGCTGGAGACGCTGGCGCGCAACGGCAGCTACCGCAATGCCGACGTGCGCCTTTACGAGCTGGCAAAGGTGTACCGCCCCACCGGGGAGGCGTTGCCCGATGAGCGGCTGATTGTCACGCTGGGGGCCTACGGAAACATTGACTTTTTCGCCCTCAAGGGCGCTGTCGAGGCCCTGCTGCGGGAGCTGCGGGTCGTCAACGTCACCTTCGAGGCCGACGGGGAGAACCCGTCGTACCATCCCGGGCGCTGCGCCGTGGTCCGTTCCGAGCAGACGGTGCTGGGCACCATCGGGCAGGTGCATCCGCTGGCGGCCAAAAATTACGACCTGGGCGAGTGCTACGCCGCGGAGCTGGATTTTAACGCCATTATGGACTGCCGCGCGGCGGAGGCCAAATATATCCCGCTGCCGCGGTTCCCGGCGGTCTCCCGCGATATCGCCGTTGTCTGTGACAAATCCGTCACCGTGGCCGCCCTCACCGATGTCATCCGCCGGGGAGGCGGCGCGCTGCTCAGAGAGGTGACGCTTTTTGATATCTACACCGGCAGTCAGGTGCCGGAGGGCAAAAAAAGCGTGGCCTTCTCCCTCAAGCTGCGGTCCGACGAAGCGACGCTCACCGATGCGGACGCCGACGCGGCCACAAAGAAAATCCTGGCGCTGCTCAATACCGAGCTGGGCGCCGTCATCCGGTAAAGCCGGTAAAACCAGCGGGGCGGACCATGTCCGCCCCGTTCGTCATTGCGTTTTTATTGCCGTTTTTTTGGATTGACAACCTAGGCCGGTTTATGTATAATAACCTTCGCCCGCACTTCCCGGAGGGCTGATGCGGCAAAGGACGCTGGTATAGCTCAATCGGTAGAGCAGCGCATTCGTAATGCGCAGGTCGTCAGTTCGAGTCTGACTACCAGCTCCAATAAAACCCCTGTA
>JAJUHI010000082.1 GCA_029267955.1 Sporobacter termitidis
CAGACGGACAGGGTCCAGATTACCATTGACGGCGGCACGTACGAGTCGGGCCACTTCCTGTTTGAATCGGGCGATTTCCTGCCCTTTGACCCCGACAACGCCGTCCCTTACGAAGGGGCTTAACGCGCTGTCCCCTCGTAGGGCGCGGCGACCCGGCGCGCCGTGAGTAAAACATGGATTCCCGCCTGCGCGGGAATGACAGCGGTTTTTGTCTATAATTAAAACCAGCCGCCTCGAGTGGGGCGGCTGGTTTTGTATGTGTTCGTAATCTATATGTTACTGCGGATTGCTCGGGTCTGCCGGCGGGGTCTTTTTCCGCTTTTTGATGACAAAGCGGACGACGATCACAACGATAACGGCCAGAACAGCCAGCAGCAGGATCACGGGCGAGGCCACAACCAGCGCCATGAACAGGGAACGGAAGAAGTTGCCGATGCCCTTGAGCGTCGCGCTGAACCCGTCGCCCATCTTCTGCCAGTAGGTGCGCTGGGCGGGCAGCTGATCCTTCAGCTCCTCCACCTCTTGGATGTACAGGTTTACGGTGCTGTAGTCCACCTGGTTCTGCCAGTTGCGCAGGGTGGAGGTCAGCGATTCGATCTGGTAGCGCACATCGGACAGGCGAGACTCGATGGCGATCATATCCTCGACGGTGTCGGCCTTCTCCAGCATGACGAGAAGGCGGCTCTCCTCGGTCCTGTAGGTGTCCAGGCGGGACTGGACGTCGGTATACTGCGCGGTGATGTTTTCCGATGTCATCCGCTCGTCATAGACGTTGCCAAGGTCGACCAGCCTGCCGGTCAGGGAAGAAAAATTACCGACCGGAACGCGGATGGTGTAACTGGCGGAGCGGAAACCGTTGTAGCCGTATCTGCTGCCGCTGACGTAGGATGTTTCCACAAAGGCGCCGTACTCTCCCATCAGCGCGTTCAGCGCGTCGATGGTCTCGTCGAATTTTGTGGTTTCGATCGTGGCGGTATAGGAATAAATGATCTTTTCAGCCGAGAGCGCCGCGGGGGTATTTCTGCCGACCAGGCCGGTCTCTTTGGCCTTTTGTTCTTCGCCGTAGCCCCGTCCGGCGGTGCTGGGCAATTCTGTCGTCGTCACGCCGTTGGCGGCTTCGTCGGCGACGGCGGTCGACCCCAATTGTGCGGGATAACTGCTTTTTGAGGACGCGCAGGATGCCAGAAGCGCGCAGACGAGCAGCGCGGCGAGGGTCAGGGGGAGTATCTTTTTCATTTTAAACCTCCTTCAACGTGGACGTCCTGTTGTTTAAAGACGAATTGAGGCCCCAAAAAGTTCCTGTTGAAAAGCCATTCCCGCGAAAGCGGGAATCCACGTATCCTTGTCGGAGAATGGATTCCCGCCTGCGCGGGAATGACAGGGGGCGGCGCTATTTTTACAGTACCTTGGCCAGGAAGTTCTTTAAACGCTCGCTCTGGGGGTTGGAGAAAATCATGTCCGGCGTGTTTTCTTCGATAATTTGGCCGTTATCCATGAAAATGACGCGGGAGCCGACCTCGCGGGCAAAGCCCATTTCGTGGGTGACGACGGCCATGGTCATGCCGTCGTGGGCCAATTGCTTCATGACGTCCAATACCTCGCCGACCATTTCCGGGTCCAGGGCGCTGGTGGGCTCGTCAAAGAGCATGACCTCCGGGTCCATGCACAGGGCCCGGACGATGGCGATGCGCTGCTTCTGGCCGCCGGAGAGCTGGCTGGGATAAGCGCCGTGCCGGTCCTCCAGTCCCACTCGTTTTAACAGGGCCATGGCCTTTTCCTCGGCCTCGGCCTTGGATTTTTTCAAAAGCGTCATGGGCGCGATGGTCATGTTGCGCAGGACGGTCATGTGGGGGAAGAGGTTAAAGTGCTGAAACACCATCCCCATCTTCTGGCGGTGGCGGTTGATGTCCGTCTTGGGGTCGGTGATGTCCACGCCCTCAAACTCGATGGTGCCGCCCGTGGGCAGCTCCAGGAGGTTTAAGCACCGCAGGAAGGTGGATTTGCCGCTGCCGGACGGCCCGATGATGACGACCACCTCGCCCCGGCGGATCTCGGCGTCGATGCCGTCTAAGGCTTTGATGCCGCCGCCCTTAAAATGCTTTTGGAGGCCCGTCACCTTGATGATGACGTCCGAACTACTTCTGTTAATGGTCACTGGTGCGCAGCCTCCTTTCCAGCTTTCCGACAAGCCATGAGAAGAACATGACGAGGACGAGATATATCAAGGCCGCGGCAAACAGCGGCATAAACGGTGAGAAGGTGCGGCCGCGGATGATATCGGCGCCTTTTGTCAGGTCCTTTAAGGCGATATAGCCGACGACGGCGGTTTCCTTCATCAGGGCGATGAACTCGTTGAGCAGCGTGGGTAGCACGACTTTAAACGCCTGGGGGATGATAATGTACCGCATCGTCTGGACGTAGTTGAAGCCGAGGCTCCGGCCGGCTTCCATCTGGCCGGCGTCGATGGACATGATGCCGCCCCGAAAAATCTCCGCCACATAAGCCCCGGAGTTGATGCCGAAGGCCAGCGTGCCGACGAGAAGACTGTTGGTGGAGGACGCAAAAATGATGAAGTAGGCGATCAGAAGCTGTACAACGACGGGGATGCCCCGGATGACGGTGACATAAATCTTGCAGACGGCGTTGAGCAGAATCAGAAAAAACCGGCCCGGCCCAGGGCGCATTGTTTCGATTGTTTTATCGTGGGTTGTCCGGATAATCGAAACGATGATGCCGATGGCTATGCCGATGACAAGCGCCCCAAAGGTGAGTTCCAGCGTCACAACAAGTCCGTCCAACAAATAACGCCAGCGGTCGTCTTCGATGAAGTTTAGAATAAATTTACTTTGTATGCTGCTTATCCAATCCGCCAAATCCCCCATCTCCTCTCAAACAGACGGAATAGGGGCGGCTTTCACCGTCCCTATTCAAGCGGCAATGTCGGTTTATATTACTTATTGTTGGCTTCCACGAAGGCTTTCGCCGGCTCGTTGTCGATGATGACGCAGTCGACCTTGCCAGTCAGCAGGGCCTGTACGGCGTCGGCGCCCTTGTTGAAGCGCTGGACGCGGCTCTCGCCGAAATCATCGGTGGCGTAGATGTCGCCCGTGGTGTCCTGCTGTACGCCGACGACGTAGGTGGCGCCTTCGGTGTAGAGATCGTCAACGGTTTTGATGGGGGAGCCTTCCACAACAATAATGGACTGGATGCCCTTGGCATAGGTGGTGGAGAAATCAACGCTCTGCTTGCGTTCGTCGGTGACGGTCATGCCGGCCATGCCCATATCGACCTTCCCGCTGGTGACGGCGGCGATGATGGCGCCGAACTCCATGTCCTCAATGACCAGCTTCATGCCCAGCTTGTCGGCGATGGCGGCGGCGACTTCCGCGTCGATGCCGACGATCTTGCCGCCCTCATAGTACTCATAGGGCGGGAAAGCGGCGTTTGTGGCCATTTTCAGCTCCGGCAGGCCGTCCGTGTTCTGCTGGAAGGTCAGGCCGGAATCGACGCCCGAGATGTACTTGTCGACGATTTTCTGGAGCGTGCCGTCGGCCGTCAGCTCCGCGAGAGCGCTGTTGATCTTATCCAGCAGGTCGCTGCCCTTGGCCACGCAGATGGCGTACTCCTCTTCCGCATATGAGGTGTCCAGGAGCTGCAGCAGCTTTTTGGCCGGCTCTCCGCCTGTGGCGCCGGCGCTGGCGTCCGGCGAGGGACTGGGAGACGTTTCGGGTTTGCCTGTGCATGCGCCGAGGCTTAGCAGCATTGCCAGCATCAAAATGCCCGCAATGAGTGACGCTGTCTTTTTCATTCATTATCCACTCCAATAAAAAAAGTTCACATTGAAGTATACTCTATCGGCGGCGTTATTTCAATTTTTTTTGAAGATTTATTCGTGAAATACTGCATAAAATAAGGCTTTACACGTGTAAATATTCATTTTGGCGTTGCATATGCATTTTTATCGGTTTTAACGCCGATTTCGCCATCACGAAACGCGGGGTGTTGTTTTATTCTGATTGTTGGTATAAAATTACTGAAATGGCTTTTCGGCAACAGCCGCCATGTGACCAATTAAGGGAGACGGGTAATGAAGCTGTACATAAAGCAAAAGGTGTTTTCCTGGACGGACCGTTTCACCGTCAGGGACGCTGATGGACAGGACAGGTATTATGTGGAGGGGGAGCTTTTTTCCTTCGGGAAAACGCTGCACATCTGCGACACGTCCGGCGCCGGGCGCGCCTTTATCCAGCAGAAGGTGTTCAGCCTGCTGCCGCGCTACTTCGTGTTTGTGGGCGACAGGCAGGTGGCGGAGATTGTCAAGGAACCGACGCTTTTCCGGCAGAAATACAGCATCGAGGGTCTCGGCTGGGAGATATACGGCGATTTTTGGGCCCACGACTACGCAATCGTCCAAAATGACCGGATGATTGCAACCATTCAAAAGGAATGGATGACCTGGGGCGACTGCTATGAAGTGGACATTGCCGATGAAAATGACGAGCTGATCGCCCTTGCGGTGGTGCTGGCCATCGATTGCGTGATGGCGTCCTGAGGGGAGAAGAAGAAGGCTTGAGTTCCTGGAGGATCTCAAGCCTTCTTTTTTATTATTTTATACCGGTACGATATAGTGTCGCGCCGCGGCGTTATCTGCCGCGGTTAAAGGCGTTCATGCCCGGGTAATAGGCCGCGCCGCCCAGCTCCTCTTCAATGCGCAGCAGCTGGTTGTACTTTGCCACCCGGTCGGTGCGGCTGGGGGCGCCCGTCTTGATCTGGCCGGCGCCGAGGGCCACGGCCACGTCGGCGATGGTGGTGTCTTCCGTCTCGCCGGAGCGGTGGGAGATGACGGCGGTATAACCGTTGCGGTGGGCAAGGCTGACGGCCTCCATGGTCTCCGTCAGCGTGCCGATCTGATTGAGCTTGATGAGGATGGAGTTACCCACGCCCAGCTCGATGCCCTTTTTCAGCCGGGCGGGATTTGTGACGAACAAATCGTCGCCCACCAGCTGGAGCTTGCCGCCCAGGGTTCCGGTGAGCATTTTCCAGCCCTCCCAGTCCTCCTCGGCCATGCCGTCCTCGATGGAGATGATGGGGTATTTCGCGGCGAAGTCCGTCCACATGGCCACCATGTCCTCGCGGGTTTTCTTAATGCCGCGCTTGGGCAGGTGATAGCAGCCGTCCTTGTCGTCAAACCATTCGGAAACAGCCGGGTCCATGGCGATCATAAAATCGCCGCCCGGCTTGTAGCCGGCCTTCTCAATAGCCTTCATCAGCGCCACCAGCGCGTCCTCGTCGGACTCCAGATTCGGCGCGTAGCCGCCCTCGTCGCCCACGCCGGCGGACGTTACCACCGTCTTGAGGGTATGGAACACCTCCGCGCACATCCGAAGGCCTTCCCGGAAGGAGGGAGCCGACACGGGCATGATCATAAATTCCTGGATGTCAACGCTGTTGTTGGCGTGGGCCCCGCCGTTGAGGACGTTCATCATGGGCACCGGCAATGTCCTGGCGCCCGTGCCGCCCAGATACCGGTACAGGGGCAGCCCCAGCGCCAGCGCGGACGCCTTCGCGCAGGCCAGGGAGACGCCGAGAATAGCGTTGGCTCCCAGCCGGGCCTTATTCGGCGTGCCGTCCAACTTAATCAGCAGATTGTCCACCGCATATTGGTCCAGGGGGTTCTGGCCAATAAGCGCCTGTGCAATCTCGCCGTTGATGCCGGCAACGGCCTGCAGGACGCCCTTGCCGTTATAACGGCTTTTGTCGCCGTCGCGCTTCTCGGTGGCCTCGAACCGGCCGGTGGACGCGCCGGACGGGACGGCGGCGCGCCCGATGGTGCCGTCGGACAGCGTTACCTCCGCCTCGACGGTGGGATTGCCGCGGGAATCGAGAATCTCCCGGCCCTTGACGCCGGTGATTTGAAGAGAACGAATCATGATAAAAGTCCTTTCCTAGATTTATATAAATCATCGGTAGTTCAAAATTTTTAAGGCGCTTTTATCGCCGAACGATGAGGGATTCGCCGGTCATCTCCTCCGGTTTTTCAATGCCCATCAGCTCCAGAATCGTGGGGGCGATATCGGCCAGCCTGCCGGGCCGGAGCCCCACGTCCGCTCCCACCAGGATAAAGGGGACGCGGTTTGTGCTGTGGGCCGTCACCGTCTCGTCGTTGTCGTCCGCCATCTCCTCGGCGTTGCCGTGGTCGGCGGTGACAATGGTGATGCCGCCCATTTCGGCGGTGGCTTCCACCACGGCGCCGACGCATTCGTCCACGGTTTCCACCGCCTTGACCGCGGCGGCGAAGACGCCCGTGTGGCCCACCATGTCGCAGTTGGCGTAGTTGAGGACGATAATATCGTACAGGCCGGCCTTAATCCGCCGCACCACCTCCCGGGTCAGCTCCCGGGCGCTCATTTCGGGGATTAGGTCATAGGTGGGGTACTGCTTGGGAGACGGGATGAGCAGCCGGTCTTCCCCCTTGAACACCGTTTCGGTGCCGCCGTTGAAGAAAAACGTCACATGGGCGTACTTTTCCGTCTCCGCCGCCCGCAGCTGGGTGAGCCCGAGATTGCTGACCGTCTGGCCCAGGGTGCCCTGGGGGATGTCGGGCGGATAGGCCACCGAGACGTTGGGCATATTTTCGTCGTATTGGGTGGTGCAGACAAAGGTCACGGGGAAGTGCCCGTTTTTCCGGCGGAAGCCCGTAAAAGCCGGGTCAACGAAGGCACGGGTCAGCTCTCTGGCCCTGTCCGGCCGGAAATTGATGAAAATAACGGCGTCGTCGGGCTTGACAAGGCCATTGGGGTCGCAGACGGCGGGTTTGATAAACTCGTCGGTAATCCCGGCCTCGTAGGACCGCGCCATGAGGCGGACGGGGTCGTCCGCCGCGTCCCCTTCGCCGAAGACCATGGCGTTGTAAGCCATTTCCACCCGTTCCCAGCGGTTGTCCCGATCCATGGCGTAAAAACGGCCCATGACCGTTGCGATTTTACCGATGCCTAAAGCTTTGGTCTTTTCGAGAATCTCCTCTATGGACGCTTTTCCGGAGCAGGGGGGCGTGTCGCGCCCGTCCATAAAGCAGTGCAGGTAAACATCCCGCAGGCCCTGCCGTTTCGCCATCTCCAGAAACGCCCACAGGTGGTCGATATGGCTGTGGACGCCGCCGGGGGAC
Organism: Sporobacter termitidis; assembly: GCA_029267955.1. Classification (GTDB taxonomy): domain Bacteria; phylum Bacillota; class Clostridia; order Oscillospirales; family Oscillospiraceae; genus Sporobacter; species Sporobacter termitidis_A. The sequence goes on from JAJUHI010000082.1 coordinate 7,166, forward strand.
ATCAGGCCGATCAGGTGCAGCGCCTTGCCGGCGCGGCGGCAGAGTTCCATGGCGGAGCGGTAGGCCTTGTTTTCAAAAAAACCGCCCGAGGCGATATCCCGGGTAATTCTCGATAAATCCTGATAAACGATGCGGCCGGCGCCGATATTTGTATGGCCGACCTCGCTGTTGCCAATCTGGCCCGGCGGCAGCCCCACATCCTCGCCGGACGCCGAGAGCGTTGTGTTCGGACAGGTTTTATACAGTCGGTCGAGCACCGGGGTCGAAGCGGCGGCGACGGCGTTGCCGCTCGTCCGGGAGGACAGGCCGTACCCGTCCATGATGATGAGGGTGGTGGGTATTTTCATACGACTTCGTTCCATTCTGCCGCGATCTACGGCCTCATGCTGTGGTAATGCCCTGGTAATTGTCGGGGTTGGCCGCGTGGATGATGGCGGCGAAATCCGACGGGGACAGCGACGCGCCGCCCACAAGGCCGCCGTCGATATCGGGCTGCGCCAGCAGGTCGCCGGCGTTTGCCGGGGTCATGGACCCGCCGTAGAGGATGGAGACAGCCCGGGCTGTCCGCGCCCCGTGGAGGCCGCGGATGAGGGCCCGGATGGCGCCGGCCACAGCCGCGGCGTCTTCCGCGGTGGGGGTTCTGCCGGTGCCGATGGCCCAGACAGGCTCGTAGGCGATGACGACGCGGCGCATTTTTGAGGCCGGCACGCCGGCCAGCGCCGTCTTCACCTGCAGTGTGACGCGCTCGATGGTGACGCCCATATCGCGCTCGGCGGCGTTTTCACCCACGCAGATAATGGGGCGGATATTCCGCGCCAGGGCGGCAGTGACCTTCGCGTTGACGTCCATATCGGTTTCACCGAAATTCCCGCGCCGTTCGCTGTGGCCGATGATCACGTACTGGACGCCGATGTCCTGTAGCTGGGCGGCGGAAACCTCGCCCGTATAGGCGCCGCTCTCGTGGAGGCTTAAATCCTGCGCGCCCACGGCGACGCGGCTGTCACGGAAGGCCTTCTGGGCGGCCGGGATGAGCACAAACGACGGGCAGACGACCACATCGCACCACCGGGCAGGGCCCGCCTTCTGCTTGAGCTCCTCGGCAAAAGCGCGCACCTCGGAAGCCAGCATATTCATTTTCCAGTTGGCTGCAATGACGGTTCTGCGGTATTTTCTGTTCATGAGACAACTTCCCGTTTAATTAGTCGCAAGGCTGTCAAACCTTATCTCAAACGACGGCCGCGCCCTTGTTTAAAAGGCACTTGATGCCCGGCAGCTCCTTGCCCTCCAAAAATTCAAGGGTTGCGCCGCCGCCGGTGGAGACGTGGGTCACCTGGTCCTCCAGGCCGTATTTCCGGATGGCCGCGGCGCTGTCGCCGCCGCCGACAATGGAGACCGCCGAGGATTGCGCCAGCGCCGAGGCGACCTTGAAGGTGCCGTCGGCGAAATTTGAAAACTCAAAGACGCCCATCGGGCCGTTCCAGATGACGGTGCCGGCCGTCCGGATTTCTTCTATATATGCGTTGACCGTCTCCGGCCCGATATCCAGCCCCATCATACCGTCGGGGATGGCGAAGGAGTTGACGACAGTCGGTGTTGCGTCGTTTGAAAATTCTGCGGCCGCCACGGTGTCCGCCGGCAGCAGGACGCGCACGCCCAGGGCCTTGGCCTTGTCCAGAACCTCCCGGGCATAATCCAGGCGGTCGTCCTCACAGATGGAGCTGCCGATAGAGCCGCCTAAAGCCTTAATAAACGTAAAGGCCATGCCGCCGCCGATGAGCAGCGTGTCCACCTTGCTTAAAAGGCTGATGATGACGCCCAGCTTGTCGGACACCTTTGAGCCGCCGAGAATGGCCACAAAGGGGTGCTTCGGGTTTTCCAGCGCGCCGCCGATGTGCTCCAGTTCCTTGGCCAGAAGAAAGCCGCTCACGGCCGGCAAAAAATGAGCCACGCCTTCCGTAGAGGCATGGGCACGGTGCACGGAACCGAAAGCGTCTTCCACATAAATGTCGGCAAGGCCGGCCAGCGCCTTTGCGAAGTCCGGGTCGTTTTTTTCTTCCTCTTTGTGAAAACGCAAGTTCTCAAGGAGCATGATTTCGCCGGGCTTCAGCCCGGCGGCAAGGGCTTTGGCGTCTTCTCCGATGACATCCTTTGCCATTTTGACAGGTTTGCCCAAGAGCTCCGACAGCCGCTCGGAAACGACCCTCAGGGACATTTTCGGATTCCATTCGCCCTTGGGCCGCCCCAGATGGGAGCAGGCGATGACAGCGGCGCCGTTATCCAGAAGATAGTTGATGGTTGGAAGAGAGGAAGTAATACGCCCCTCATCGGTGATGGCGCCTGTTTCCTTATCCAGCGGAATGTTGAAATCGCATCGAAGCAGAATCTTTTTGTTTTTGACGTCCAGGTCCTTGATGGTAAGCTTATTGTAACTCATTACTTCCTCCGAGATTTTGACGTTGCACCTCATTGTATTACTTACATGGGGAGTTTTCAAGCGTCATTTTGAACTATTTAGGGCCGGTTTATATCATATCTACCCAAATATATCGCCAATTATGCACTATTTACAGACATTTGCGGCACGATGCCCTATAAATCGGACAAAATTGATTGCATCTGCCGGACGATTTGATTATACTGTTTTATATTTACAGGCTGCGGCAACCAGCCGCAGCTTTGATACGGCAAGGGGAGAGGCTATTGGATCACAGGCTTGCGATTGTTGTACCCTGCTACAACGAGGAGGAGGTCCTCAAGGAGACGGC
>JAJUHI010000083.1 GCA_029267955.1 Sporobacter termitidis
GAAGACGCGCAACGTGTCAAAGTCAGTCCCCAGCGCCTGGAGGCGCTCGACCGCTTTCTCCGGCGGCTCAACGAGCAGGACGGGTACGATTTCGTCTCCGTCTGCGCCGCCCGCTACGGCACGGTCATCTTCAGCCGCGCCTACGGCGTCGTCTCCCCCGGCGGCGCCAAGCTCACCATGGACGCCATCTATCCCCTGGCCTCCATCACAAAGCCTATAATTGCAACCCTTATCGCCATGCTCCAGGAAGACGCCGTGCTGGACTTTTATGAAAAGCTGGAGCAGTATTATCCGGAGTTTGTCGGCGAAAAGAAGGACCAGGTGCTCCTGTGGCACGTTTTAAGCCACTCCTCGGGCATGTCCGGCGAATTGATGGACCAATATGTCAGTGATTACATAAGAGCAAAGTGCGGTAAGAAGGCCAGCGAGCCCATCGACGGCGAGGACTATGAAAAGGCCCTTGCCGTGGCCCGTAAAGAGTTTAACCTGCCCGCGGAACTGTCTGACGACGAGGCCTTTGACATGGCCCACCAGATTCTGTGCCTGAAAGCGCCCCTGGCCGCCGACCCGGGCACGGCCTTCAATTACTGCAACTTCGGCTACGAGCTTCTGGCAAGGCTTGTGGAACGGCTCACCGGCGAAGATATCGACACGTACGCCACCCGCGTTCTGTTTGAGCCCCTGGGCATGTATGACACGCATTTTATTCTGCCGGAATCCAAGCGGCACCGGCTGGTGAAAAGAGCGCCGTCCTATCACGGCGCCCAATGGCTGAACAGCGAATGGATAGCCACCAGCACCAGCGGCGCCGGGGGACTGAAAAGCACCATGCCGGATATGCTCCGCTTCGGCCAGATGTGGCTCCAGGAGGGCACGCTGGACGGCGAGCGCATCCTCTCTCCGGCCTCCGTCCGGCTGATGACCCGGGACCATAACGCCGGCCTGCCCGACTCCATGTGGGGCGGCAGATGGCTCTCCAGCGCCTGGGGCCTGGGGTGGAACGTCTGCTACGGCAAAAAGGATGATCTGGGCTTTTTGCGCTCCCCGAGGACCTTTGACCACGCCGGCGCCGGCGGGGCGCGGCTGCTCATCGACCCGGAAACGGGCCTTGTAGCCAGCTACTACATCGTGGAAAAGGGCGAAATGACCTACGACCACCAGAGCCGCGTGGCCAACCTTCTGTATTCGGCTCTGGACTGACGGCTTTATACAACTGTTTGACAAGCACCCCCGCCGTCCTGTAAGATAGACAGTACCTGTTTATTAAGGGTTTATCCTGTCTATTTTGGAGGTTACCGTGGCAGTCAGAGAGCTGAGAGTATTTGAGGACCCGGACCTGCAGCAGCCCTGCCGGACCGTGGACGCGGTCAACGACCATGTCCGCATGCTGCTGGAGGATCTGGCGGATACCATGACGGCGACAAAAGGCTGTATCGCCCTTGCCGCCAACCAGGTGGGGATCAAGCGGCGCCTGGCCGTTATCGCCACAGACAAGGGCGTGCAGAAGCTGGTCAATCCAAAGATTGCGGGCAAAAGCGGCCTACAGGAAATCGTTGAGGATTGCATCTGCTTTAAGGATATCGAGGGCTATATGCTCCGGCCCGAGAGCGTCATCATCGAGGCTCTGGACGAAAACGGCAGCCAAATCACCATCGAAGCCTGGGGAGAGGAAGCCTCCGTCTACTGTCACGTCATCGACCATCTGGACGGTAAAATCCTCGTCAAGGAGGTCCTCCGGTTTGTCAACAAGCCCCTGGAGGGTGAAGAATAATTAAGGCCGCTCCCTGTGAGCGGCCTTTGTCGTCAAAAAAACTCTTGATTTTCTGTAAAAATATGTTAATATGTGGATAAATTCTGCAAACGGGGATACTGTAAATGGTCGACTACGAAAATCTGTACAGAGTACTCTTCAACGGCATCATGGACGCCATCGAGAAAATCGATTCGGAGCGTTACATACTGGCTAAAGAAACCCTGCTGGCCGCCACCCGGCGGGCGGAGCAAATCTTTATAGAAGAAGAGTAACCGGCGCCGCCTTGGCTCGTCTCCTCCGCCGCGCGCATCGCAAAAAGCGGCAAGGGGGGGACAGCCACCCCAGAGGATGGGGTGGCTTTAATCGAAGGCGGCCTGGGAGGAGCCGCCGGGAGCAATTAACGACAAAGCCGCCCTGATCAGGCGGCTTTTACATCATTAAAATGGCGACACTTTGATAACAGCGGCGATAACAAGAGAGACGATACTAAGAAGAACAAAGATCTCTCTTGAATTTTCACTCATAGCAAATCGCCCTCCGTTATTATTTAATTGAATATAAGATACCATGTGTTACAATTACTGTCAATGTTTTATGTCAAATTATGACGTTAATTTTTCATTTTTGACGATTATGCACATTTTTTGCCTAAAAAATGAAGCAAAAAGCACGGAGTAAAACCTTATCAGGAGATATAGTATTTACATCGAGTATTTTGATAACCTCAACACAAAATATAGACGTAAGACGGGAGATCAAAATTAAAAGAAGCAGATCAAAATTTGGGGGGCATTATCTTTTATGGCAAGGAATAACAACCGGTTACTCAATCCCAACGCGCGCAGCGCGCTGGACAAGCTGAAATATGAAACCGCAAGTGAAATCGGCGTCACCCTCAAGGACGGCTACAACGGCGACATCACAACCCGCCAGGCCGGACAGATCGGCGGCAACATGGTACGCAAGATGATCCAGTCTTACGAGAACAGCATTAGCGGCAACGCTTAAATGACGAAGCGTGGGCCCAGTCGGGGGCGGAGCAATCCGTCCCCGATGTTTTAACCCAAATAACCGCAGAAAATTAAGACGAAGCATTTATTATTTGCATCGTTTAATTTTTTATGCGCAGCACATAATAATATCGTGCAAAGCCTTGCATATGCAAAACAAAGCTCGATATAAGTCAGGCAATAGTCGCAATAAAACGCAAACAGGGGGGCAGCGATATTGACAAAACACAAGTCGAAAAAGAATCCGTACAACAATATCAATTATTACGAGACAACCGGCTCGGCCGGCACAACGCCCGACGAGGCCTGCCTGATCAATAAAAAGGCCATGGAGGCCGTGAGCGGCAACATCCTGTCGGATACGGCGCCGGCCTATGAAAACACCAACGGCGGACCCACGACACCGCCCAACGCAACCTCCATCAGCCACGGATAACCGCAGCGGCGGCGCAGACAAATTGCTGTCTGCGCCGCCTTTTTTGGGACATGTCTTTGGATAAAGCAACGAAAACAGGCCGCCTTTTTTTATACCCAATCCTATAGCGGTTTTTACGCCGGCGTTATATGATTAACGTGTCAAGGTGCAACAACATGCGAAACGGAGGAATTGCATTGCAGGCATATAAAATGTACATCGGCGGCCAGTGGGTGGACGCCGTTTCCGGCAAAACCTTTTGTACCGTCAATCCCGCCACGGGCGAGGAGGTCGCCCGGGTGCCCCTGGGCGACGCCCAGGACGTCGACCGGGCTGTCAGGGCCGCCCGCGCGGCATTCCCCGCCTGGTCCGGCCTCAAGCAGGCCGAGCGGACGGCGCTGATGAACAAGGTCGCCGCGGTTATCCGGGAAAACGCCCGGGAGCTGGCTATGTGCGACGTGATGGAGCACGGCACGCCGGTAAACGACGCCTTCGGCGTTGTGATGGGCGCGGCGGCAAAATTTGAATACAACGGCGATATTGCCCAGGCGCTGATGGGGACCCATATCCCCATGGAGGCGGGCAAGCTGTCCTATTTCCGCCGGGAGCCCTTCGGCGTGGCGGGTCTGATCATCCCGTGGAACCTGCCGATCATCGTCACCTGCGTCAAGCTGTCCGCCGTCATCGCCGTGGGCAATACCTGCGTGATCAAGCCGCCCAGCATCAACTCCATGACCATCCTGAAGCTGGCGGAGATCATTGAAAAGGCCGGTCTGCCGGCAGGCGTTATCAACGTGGTCACCGGCCCCGGCGCCGCCGTGGGCGAGGCGATTGCCGCCCACCCGGAAGTGGACATCATCGGCTTTACCGGCAGCAGCGAGACCGGCAAGGACGTGCTGCGCCACGCTGCCGGCACGGTGAAAAAGTGCGTCATGGAGCTCGGCGGCAACAACCCCGTGGTTATCATGCCGGACGCCGACCTGGACGCCGCCGTAAAGGTCCTGGCCAACAGGCAGTTTAACAACAGCGGGCAGCACTGCTCCGGACCGGGCCGCTATTACATCCATGAAGCGGTCTACGATGCGTTTTTACAGAAGTTTGCCGACTTTGCCGCCAAAATCAAGGTGGGCGACCCGTCGGAGCAGGATACCTTCATGGGCCCCGTGGTCAGCAAATCCCATCAGGAAAAGGTGGAAGGCTACATCCAAGGCGCCGTCAAGGAAGGCGCGTCCATCTACTTCCAGCAGAAGAAGCGCGACTGCCACAAAAAAGGGTTCTTCGTCATGCCGACAATTGTCTCCAATGTGACCCACAACATGACGATCGCCCGGGAAGAGGTCTTCGGCCCCGTGGCCGTCATGCTCAAGTACAAAGACGGCGACGACCTGGTGGCCCTGTGCAACGACTCCCGGTACGGCCTGTGCGCGCACCTGTGGTCGGCCGACGTTAGAAAGCTCTTGAAAATGAGCGAGGAACTGCACGTGGGCAGCGTGTTCATCAACTGCCAGACCCTGACCAACGAGCAAAGCTGGGGCACCTCCGTCCGCGAGAGCGGCCTCGGCAAGGAGGGCGGTCTTTTAGGCCTGGCCGAATTTACCGAACTTAAAATGGTCACCCTGGACTACACGGTGTAAATCCAACCCCGCATTATCTTATGCCGCCACGGCGGTTAACAGGAGGTAAATATGGATTTTCTGAATCAGGAATTTTACAATCTTATCGACGGCAAGCTGGTCAAACCGGTCAAGGGCGGTACGATGAACGTTGTCAACCCCGCCAACAACAAGGTGGTGGCCGTTGTCCCCAAGTGCACCGCGGAGGATGTGAATCTGGCCGTGGCGGCGGCGAAACGGGCCAAAAACGCTTGGAAGAATACATACGTTGGCGAGCGGGCGCAGCTTTTATTCAAGATGGCCGCCCTCATCAGAGAGCACGCCGACGAGCTTGTTCTCATGGAGACGGCCCAATACGGCGGTCCGGTGAGCAAAACCCGCAACTTTGACATCCCCGCCGCCATAGAGGAATTTGAACTGATGGCCGGCATGGGCAGAAGCGTCACCGGCAAGACCATCACCGCCGACCCCAACGCCCGGGTCCTGACGCTGCGGGAGCCCTTCGGCGTCGTGGGCCTCATCACGCCCTGGAATTTCCCGCTGGTCACTGCCGTATCAAAGGTGGCGCCGGCCCTGATTACCGGCAATACCGTTGTCCTCAAGCCCCCCTCCTGCGCGCCGCTGACGGTTTTGAAGATGGCGGAATACGCGGTGGAGGCCGGCATTCCCGCCGGCGTGCTCAACATCGTGACCGGCCCGGGCACGGAGGTGGGCGAGGCGATCGTCACCCACCGGGATGTGAACAAAATCAGCTTCACCGGCGACAGCCACGTGGGCAAGCGCATCATGGAGCTGGCCGCGCCCCAGGTCAAGTCGGTAGCCTCGGAGCTGGGCGGTAAGAACGCCATGATCATCCTGGACGACGCGGAGCTTGACAATGTGGTGGAAACGGCAACCTACGCGGCATTCTTCAATTCCGGCCAGAACTGCGGCTCTCCCAGCCGTCTGTATGTCCAGGAGGGCATCTACGACGCCTTTGTGGACCGCTTTGTCAAGGCCGCTTCCAAGATCGTCGTGGGCGACCCCATGGACGAGAAAACCATGATGGGCCCCCTGGCCTACAACGCCTGCCGTGACACCGCCGAGCGCTTTATCGAGTCGGCCAAGCGCGCCGGGAGCAAGCTGCTTTTGGGCGGGGAGCGCCCCACGTCTCCGGACATGAAGGACGGCGCTTTTGTCATGCCCACCATCTTCGAGGTGTACGACAATAAGATCGACATGATGCAGGAAGAGATTTTCGCCCCCGTGGTCGGCGTCATGAAGATCAAAACGGAGGACGAGGCCATCGACCTCGTCAACGACAGCCGCTACGGCCTGTGCGCCTCCATCTGGACGCGGGATTACCGCAAGGCCCTGAAAATGATCGACCGGCTGGAAGTTGGCACCGCCTGGATCAACCAGCACCTGAAAATCGTCCCGGAAACACCCTGGGGCGGCACAAAGGACTCCGGCTGGACGAAGGAAAACTCCATGCTGGTCTTCGACGAGTACACCTACCACAAGCACATCTGGCTGGAGCTGGGCGACAAGCCCCACACCTTCTGGGAAAGCATGATCGATATCAAATAAAGAGTTTAAAGTTTAAAGCGGCAGGCAGCGCCTGCCGCTTTTCTGTCTTCACTTCCCTTTTCTGCCGAACCGGTGTATAGTAAAGCACGATATTCGATATTCACCGGAGGAACCTCATGATTCTCTTCAACAACGATTACAGCGAGGGCGCGCATCCCCGCGTTCTTCAAAAGCTTGCAGAGACGAATTTGGAGCAGACCGAGGGGTATGGCGCCGACCGTTATTGCCGGCAGGCCGCCGAGCTGATCAAGGCGCGCTGCCGCCGTCCCGACGCGGATGTCCATTTTCTGGTGGGCGGCACCCAGACGAACCTGACGGTCATCTCGGCCTGTCTGCGGCCCCATCAGGGCGTGATCGCCGCCGACACGGGGCATATCAGCACCCACGAAAGCGGCGCCATTGAAGCCACGGGCCACAAGGTCCTGGCGCTGCCCGGCGACGGCGGCAAGCTGACGGCGGCGCAGATTGAGGCTGTTGTCAAAGCGCATTATCAGGATGCCGCCCGGGAGCACACCGTCCAGCCGAAGCTGGTTTATATCTCAAATCCCACGGAGCTTGGGACCATTTACACTAAACAAGAGCTAACGGATATACACCGGGTCTGCCGCGACAGCGGCCTGATCCTGTATATGGATGGGGCGCGGTTGGGCTTTGCCCTGACCGCCGACGGAAACGACTTGGACCTGCCGGCCATCGCGGACCTGTGCGACGTTTTTTATATCGGCGGCACAAAAAACGGCGCGCTGTTCGGGGAGGCGCTGGTAATTACCAACCCGGCCCTGAAGGAGGACTTCCGGTATATCATCAAGCAAAAAGGCGGCCTGCTGGCCAAGGGCCGGCTATTAGGCCTGCAGTTTATCGCCCTTTTTGAGGAGGATATCTATTTTGAAACGGCGCGGCAGGCAAACCGGCTGGCCGGCATCATCAAAAACGCCTGCCTCCGGAAGGGCTATGAGCTGCTGGTGGACGCCCCCACCAACCAGCAGTTCCCCATCCTGCCCGACCGCGTCCTGGAAAAGCTCGGAGAGCATTACGGATACACCTGGTGGCAGCGGGTGGATAAGGACCGCAGCGCCGTCCGCTTCTGCACCGGCTGGGCCACAAAACCGGAGGATGTTGAGAAGCTGGCGGAGGATATTTTAAGGCTGTAACCCGGGCGGCCTCTCGGCGGGATGCGGCCATCCCGCCCCGCGGTCAACATGCCCCTTAGCTCCGGCGGCCGGGCTCTTTACTCTGCCGCCTGCAGTAGCGCGTTTTCTACCGCCTGGAGATAGCCTTTTGACGTTACTGTCGCGCCGCTGATCACATCCACCAGGAGTGACTGCCTGTCGATGACCCGCTCGTATAAAGGCGCCGGGTCCGTGGTACCGGTGCTGTTGAAGCTGGCCTTAAGAAGCTTAATGTCTGCCACCTTCCCGCCTGACACGGTAACCTGGACCTTATTCTCCCGCCATTTATACATGCCGCCCTCATACGCGCCGATGTACACACCGTCCTTCAGTCGGCTGAAATCGACCCGATTCAAAGGCAGGCTCTTAATCTCCCGATGCTCCTTGAAAACTCGAGACAAACCGACACTGGCGCCGATACCCAGGACCATAACGATGCTCAAGGCTATAATCCATCCCATTTTTCGTTTTTTCCCTTCTTTATTAACGGTATTACTTCTGATTTTCATAAGGCAGAGCCTCCGTAACCTTGATGCTGTTAAAATGATAAGATTTTCACCGGCTGGCCGGCGCTTTGAAAATTGCCGATAAGCCCCTGTGAAATAAACACGTTCAGCCGTGTGTCAATAAAAACGGCGTGTGCTTCGGGAATCTTTTTGAGCAGCCGCGCGCCCTTTTCAAGTCCCGCTGCGAAAAGGGCTGTTGACAAGGCGTCTGCCGTCAGGGGGCAGGCGGAGATAACCGTGACGCTAATAAGCCCGTTGTCAGTGGGATAACCTGTCTTCACGTCGAGGATATGGTGGTAGCGCTGCCCCGCAGGCGTTAAAAAGCAGCGCTGATAATCCCCGCTGGTGACGACCGACCGGTCTGCGACGGAAAGGGTGCCGATAATTGAGCCCTCGCACCGTGGATGACGGATACCGACTGTCCACGGCGCGCCGCCGGGCTTTGTGCCCAGGGTCGCCACATTCCCGCCGAAATCCGTATACGCCGAGGCCACGCCGTAAGCCCTGAAAACATCGAGAACCCGTCCGGCGGCAACCCCTTTGGCGATACCGCCCAGGTCGACGGCTTGCCCGGCACGGGGCAGGAAAGCCGTCATCGCGTGCTGATCCAGTTTCAGGTTTGAATAATCCACAAAGGACAGCGCCCGCCTGATTGCCGCGCCGTCCGGTACCGCCTTATCCTGTCCGGCGGCACGCCATATATCGGACAGCGGCGCGATGGTGATATCAAACGCGCCTCGGCTGAGCTCTGCCAGCCAGACTGCTTTTTTGAGTATTTCCATGGTCTCGCTTTCCACGGAAACCGGCTCCCTGCCGGCATTTTGATTGATGCGCCAGACATCGCTGCCCGGCAGAAAGCGGCTGAGGAGTCTTTCCAGTCGGTCGGTTTCCTTCTCTGCCGCCGCCAATGCCTGCTCAGCACCGGTGCCATATACCCCATGGGTTATAACCGTGCTCATCCCATACCGCACCGAGCGGCGGATAGCCTGCGTGCTCACGTCTGACTGCCGGCCTGGGCAACGACGTCCGTCAGGCCTTTCATGACGAACTCGGAAATAAGCTCCAGCACTTGCGGGAAATACTTAAGCCCGATTTCTTCCTTGTGCGTATCGATATTAACCAGCGCATTGAAAATCACCATGATCATCTCCGGGCTGATGTCGCTTCTCATCTTCCCTTCCGCCTGCCACTGCCGCACCAGCTCGACAAAGCTGTCGTAAAGAAAATCAAGGTGATCGAGTCCGTTTTCTTCCCGCCAGTTCTTTTCAATCTTCTGAAAAACCTCGCGGTTGTACCATTCCTTCAGGATCGGGTTTTCCATCATGCCCTGATAGTTTTTCATTGTCATTTCCCGCATGACCTCAATCGGCTCGGCTTTCATATTGAGCGTACTTAAAATTTGCCGTTTCAGCCGTGTATTTTCATCTATGAAAATGGCCATGAACAAGTGCTCCTTGGACGGGTAATAATTATAAAACGTCCCCGTCGCCATACCACAGGCTTTCATAATTTCCGCCACATTCGTGTCCTTAAAGCCTTTTTGGCTGAACAGCTCCCTGCCGCAACGATAGATTTCTGATTTTTTGTCAGTCATTTCATATCCTCGCCGTAAAGTGAATGAATAATTTTATATTCATTCATATGGTAACACATGGCATCCGCGCTGTCAAGAGCGGGTTCTTGGCAATAATGAAAACCGGCGCGGGAGAAACCCGCGCCGGTCAGCTTGTCGAAGAACCCGGCTATGCGTGAGCGTATGCCGGGTTTTCTGTGTTTTGTATCCTAATTATTAACGAAATGAAATGATAAAAGGAAGTCCTCCACTTCCAATTAGCCAGTTTTTTCAAATTCATGGATGCGAA
>JAJUHI010000084.1 GCA_029267955.1 Sporobacter termitidis
AGTGCCGGGTGACGACAATCGACGGGTCGATATTAAGATTTTTTGAACCGACACGCTGATACATGGATAATTAAAAAACATCCCCGCCCTTTCGCTGAAAATGGGCAGGGATGCTTTTTCATCGCGGATTTTAACTTAATGGCTTTATCCTATTGGCCTTCCATTTTTTTAATGTTGTCGAGAATATGCAGCAAAAGGCGCCGGAGGGTCTTCAGCTCTTCCTTGGTCATGCCCTCAAACAGCTGCGCTTCCCTCTCATCTTGGTGGGCCTTGGCCCGGGCGTCGGCCTGCCAGGCCTTTTCGGTCATGAATATCGTCTTGGCGCGGCGGTCGGTTTCACTGGTGGCGGTGCGGATAAAGCCGCTTTTCTCCAAACGCTTGAGAATGCCGCTGACGGTGGGATGCTGGAGGCCGAAATGCTGCTCGACGGCCTTCTGGGTCCTGTTCTCCTCGGTGGTATTATTTAAAAACTCCAGCACCATCGCCTGGGACATGGTCAGGTCCCATTTTTTCAGGGCGTTGTCCGTGTCCTTTTTGGCCGCCAGCGCTATCCGCCGGAACAATAAGCTCAGTTTTTCCTCTTGCATGGTTACCCCCACCCCGCACGCAAAGCGGCAGTAAATCTGTCATTAATAAGGAACCTCTGTCGATCCGTGCATTTATTTTAAAGTTTATGGTAACATGGTACCGTTTGATTGTCAAACGCGAAAAACCGACACGGCGGCCGGCATGAAAATGCCCGGAATGAATAAATACACATGTATATTCACTATTTTATGAATATTATTCATTTATCTAATCGTCCAGTGTGTAATTATGCATAAAGCCCCAGGCAGAATATCTCCGTATTTTTTAGAAATTTGCTCTTGTTGCGGCGGGTGGTTATATGTTACAATCAGCAAAGCAACGAGACAGGAGGGCTGGGCTTGAGCAAGGCATATTTAATTCTGGCAAACGGCGCCGTTTTTGAGGGCAATTCCTTCGGCTATGACGGCGAGGCCATCGGCGAGCTTGTTTTTAACACGGGGATGACCGGTTATCTTGAAACGCTCACCGACCCGAGTTATTACGGCCAGATCGTCATACAGACATTCCCGCTGATCGGCAATTACGGCGTGATTCCTTCCGATTTTGAAAGCGACGGTATTCAGGTAAAAGCTTATATTGTGAGAGAGTGGTGTCAGGAGCCTTCCAATTTTAGATGTGAGGGCGCGCTTGACACTTTTTTGTACAATCACAAAATTCCCGGGCTCTACGGCATCGATACCCGGGCTGTGACGAAAATCGTCCGGGAGAGCGGCGTGATGAACGCCAAAATCTCCAAGAAGCCGGAGCTGACAGAGGCGGAGTGGGAGGAGCTGCGAAACTACGTCATCCGCGACAGCGTTGCAAATACCTCCACAAAAAAGGCCTACACCCTGCCCGCCGATACGCAGCAGCGGTATAAGGTCGTGCTGTGGGACTTCGGCGCCAAGGGCAACATCGCCAAGGAGCTCACGGCGCGCGGCTGCGCCGTGACGGTCATGCCCTGGAGCGCCACCGCCGAGGAGATCGCGGCCCAAAACCCCGACGGCATCGTCCTCACAAACGGCCCCGGCGACCCGGCGGACAACACCGGCATTATCGAGGAGCTCCGCAAGCTCTGCTTGAAGAACATCCCCACCTTCGGCATCTGCCTGGGGCACCAGCTGCTGGCTTTAAGCCAGGGCGCCGAGACAAAAAAGCTCCTTTACGGACACCGGGGCGCCAACCAGCCGGTGGTGGAAACCGAGACGGGCCGCGTCTATGTCACCAGCCAGAACCACGGTTACGCCGTGGTCACCGAGACCCTGCCGGAAACGGCGTCGGCCAGCTTTATCAACGCCAACGACGGCACCTGCGAAGGCGTTAACTACCGCAACATGCCCGTGTTCTCCGTACAGTTTCACCCGGAGGCCTGCGGCGGCCCGCTGGACTCCAAATGGCTCTTTGACAGGTTTATCACCATGATGGAGGAGGCAAAGCACAATGCCGCTCAATAAGGATATAAAAAAGGTCATGGTCATCGGCTCGGGCCCCATCGTCATCGGGCAGGCGGCTGAATTTGACTATGCCGGCACCCAGGCCTGCCGGGCGCTGAAGGAGGACGGCATCGAGGTCGTCCTGGTCAACAGCAACCCCGCCACCATCATGACCGACAACCACATGGCGGACAGGATCTACATCGAGCCGTTAACCCTCCCCGTCCTCCAGCGGATCATTGAAAAGGAAAAGCCCGACAGCCTCCTGTCCACCATGGGCGGACAGACGGGCCTGACCCTGTCCATGCAGCTGGCCAAGGACGGTTTTCTGGAAAAGCAGGGCGTCCGGCTTTTGGGCGCCAACCCCGAAACCATCGACAAGGCGGAAGACCGCCAGATGTTCAAGGAAACCATGCAGTCGATTGACCAGCCGGTCATCCCCTCCCGGGTAGTGACCACGCTGGAGGACGCCAAGGCCTTTGCCCAGGAGGTCGGCTTCCCGCTCATTATCCGCCCCGCCTTTACCCTGGGCGGCACCGGCGGCGGCATCGTTACCAACATGGAGGAGCTTGCGGAAATCGCCTCAAACGGCATCCGCATGTCCCCCATCGGCCAGATTCTCGTGGAGCAGTCGGTGGCCGGCTGGAAGGAAATCGAGTTTGAGGTCATGCGGGACAGCATGGGCAACGTCATCACCATCTGCTCTATGGAAAACCTGGACCCCGTGGGCGTCCACACCGGCGACAGCATTGTCATCGCGCCGGCGGTGACCCTCTCGGACAAGGAATACCAGATGCTCCGGAAGGCGGCCCTGGACATTATCAACGCCTTGAAAGTGGAAGGCGGCTGCAACGTCCAGTTCGCCTTAAACCCCAACAGCTTTGAGTATATGGTCATCGAGGTCAACCCCCGCGTCTCCCGCTCCTCGGCTTTAGCCTCCAAGGCCACGGGCTACCCCATCGCCAAGGTGGCCACAAAAATCGCCATCGGCTATACCCTCAGCGAAATCAAAAATGCCGTCACCGGCAAGACAAGCGCCTGCTTTGAGCCGGCGCTGGACTACGTGGTAATCAAGTTCCCCAAATGGCCCTTTGACAAGTTTGTCTACGCCAAGCGGACCCTGGGCACCCAGATGAAGGCCACGGGCGAGGTGATGGCCATCGGCATCACCTTCGAGGAGGCCCTCATGAAGGCCGTGCGGGGCGCAGAGATTGGCCACGACAGCCTCAACGACAAAATCTGCGCCAGCCAGGACACGGAGACCATCCGCGCCCGGCTCTATGACTGCACCGACGAGCGCATTTTCGTCGTCTACGAGGCCTTGAAGCGGGGCATTTCCATCGATGAAATTTATAATATCACGAAGATCGACCGGTGGTTTTTGTCCAAGCTCAATAACCTCGTCAAAATGGACGCCGAGCTGTCTTCCTGCAGAGCGGTCGCGCCCGGGATCGCCCTGTCCCAGGCCGTGGCCCAGGCGCAGGGCGTCATGCCCGACCAGGCCCTGGACCCGGAGACGTATCTCAGGGCCAAGCGCATGGGCTATACAGACAAGCTGATCGAGACCCTTTCCGGCGTCAAGGTCACCAACCCCCGCCGGGCCGTTTTCAAGATGGTGGATACCTGCGCGGCGGAATTCTCCGCCCAGACCCCCTACTTCTACTCCACCTACGACGACGTCAACGAGGCGGCGGAGTTTATAAAAGCCAAAAACTCCGGGAAGAAAACCGTCATCGTTTTCGGCTCGGGCCCCATCCGCATCGGCCAGGGCATCGAGTTTGACTACGCCTCCGTCCACTGCGTCTGGGCGCTGAAAGACGCGGGGTACGAGGTCGTCATCGTCAACAACAACCCCGAAACGGTCTCCACCGACTTTGACACCGCCGACCGGCTGTACTTTGAACCGCTGACCCCCGAGGACGTGTGGAACATCATCGAAACGGAAAAGCCCTACGGCGTCGTGGTGGCCTTCGGCGGCCAGACGGCCATCAAGCTGACCAGCTTTTTGGATAAAATGGGCGTCCGCATCCTGGGCACCCCCGCCGACAGCATCGACGCGGCCGAGGACAGGGAGCGCTTCGACGCGCTGTTGGAGGAGCTGGGGATCGCCCGCCCCGTGGGCGACACGGTCATGACCGAGGCCGACGCCTTAGACGTGGCCAAAAGAATCGGCTACCCCGTGCTCCTGCGTCCGTCGTATGTGCTGGGCGGCCAGAATATGATCATCGCCTGGAGCGAGGAAGACGTCCGCGAATACATGGCCATCATCCTGGCCCAGAACATTGAAAACCCGGTGCTTATCGACAAATACCTCATGGGCACCGAGCTGGAGGTGGACGCCATCTGCGACGGGGAAGAAATCCTGATCCCCGGCATCATGGAGCATGTGGAGCGGGCCGGCATCCACTCGGGCGACTCCATCGCCGTCTACCCCGCCTGGAACATCGACGACGATATGCGGGAGCGGATCGTGGACAGCACGAAAAAGCTGGCCGTCGCCCTCAAAACCGTCGGCCTTGTCAATATCCAGTACCTCATCTCCGACGGACAGCTGTACGTCATCGAGGTCAACCCCCGCTCGTCCCGGACCATCCCGTACATCAGCAAGGTGACGGGCGTGCCCATGGTGGAGCTTGCCACCCGCTGCATGACCGGCCAGAAGCTCCGGGACATGGGGTACGGCACGGGGCTTTACAAAAAATCGCCCTATGTGGCCGTCAAGGTCCCCGTCTTCTCCTTTGAAAAGCTCTTGAATGTGGATACGGCCCTGGGGCCGGAGATGAAATCCACCGGCGAAGTCCTGGGCATCGCCACCACCCGGGAGGAGGCCCTGTACAAGGGCCTGCGGGCCGCCGGCTACAGGCTGCACAAGAAGGGCGGCGTTTTCGTCACCGTCCGCGACCGGGACAAGGCGGAAATCCTCCATGTGGCGCGGAAGTTTGCCGATTTGGGCTTCACCATCTACGCCACGGAGGGTACGGCGGAGGCCTTCCGCAATGTGGGCATCGACGCCGTCACCGTCGGCAAGATTCACGAGAGCAAAAACAACGGCCTGTCCCTGATTGAAAGCGGCGCGGTGGACTACGTCATCTCCACCTCCACAAAGGGCCGCCTGCCCACCCGGGACAGCGTCAAGATCCGGCGCAAGGCCGTGGAGCGCTCCATCCCCTGCCTGACCAGCGTGGACACGGCAAACGCCGTGGTGGACTGCCTGTTAAGCAAGTATTCCCAGACGACGATTGAGCTTGTGGACATCAACCACATGCGCCGGAAAAAGCTGAAGCTGCCCTTCACAAAGATGCAGACCTGCGGCAACGACTACATCTACTTCAACTGCCTGGAGTCCAACCCCATCACCAGCCCGGAGAGCCTCTCCATCCGGCTGTCCGACCGGCATCTGGGCGTGGGCGGCGACGGCGTGGTGCTCATCCTGCCGTCGAAGATCGCCGACGCCACGCTGCAAATCTACAACATGGACGGCACCAACGGCGGCATCGGCGGCAACGCGCTGCGCTGCGTGTGCAAGTACCTGTACGACAACGGTATTGTCAAAAGCCGCGACATGACCATTGACGTGGGCGGCAAGATCCGGAAAATGCACGTCTATACCACCGGCGGCAAGGTCTCCTCCGTCACCGCCGACATGGGCCAGGCGGAATTTGACCCCCGGCTGATCCCCGTCAAGCTGCCCGGGCCGAAGATCGTGGGTGAAGAAGTTGAAATCGGCGGCGTCCGCTACCGCATCACCTGCCTGTCCGTGGGCAACCCCCACTGCGTGGTCTTCATGCCCAACATCCACGGGCTCGATCTGGAGAAGATCGGCCCCCAGTTCGAGCACAACCCCCTCTTCCCCGAGCGCGTCAATACGGAATTCGTGCTGGTCATGAACGAGAACACGCTCTCCATGCGCGTCTGGGAGCGCGGCAACGGCGAGACCCAGGCCAGCGGCACCGGCGCCTGCGCGGCGGCCGTCGCCGCCGTGGAAAACGGCTACTGCAAAAAGAACACGGACATCACCGTAAAGCTCCTGGGCGGCGACCTGAAAATCCGCTACACCGACGAAGGCGTGTTCATGACCGGCAGCGCCTACAAGTGCTTCGACGGCGTCGTCGAGATATAACGCGAACGGTTTGTGACAACCAAATAATTGGCATTTCTGTCAGCCCGGGCATGTCCAAAGTGCCCGGGCTGCCTTTTTATGACATGGCTTTTTCAGGCAAAATTGGCCGTTGTGCAAAACAGGGAATTTTTTAATGTTTTCATAGTAAATTTGTATTATTTGCCATTCGCCCGTTGTTAATGCTGTGTAAATTTCTGGTCGATACATACTAGTGTGAGCTAAATTCCAGTAAAATTTTACAAATTTGGAGGTGATACATGCCAGCAACGGCGGCCCCCCGGCTCCGCTCCGAGACGGCCGCAGAACACCGAAAAATGCAGTATCGGCCAGTACAAACAACACAACGGGGAGAGAAAAAAATGTTGCGAAAAATGAAACTTACGGGAAAAATCTCGACGGTCGTCATGACGCTTTTGGTATTCGGTTTCGGTGTTTTCGGTGTGATCACCTATACCGTATCATCCGGTATGATTTCCAACATGATCCAGACGCATTTAATGAACAGCGCGCAGGATGCCGCGTCAATATTTGCCAATAAGTACAAGGCCATGCAGACGGAAGCGCTGTTGGTCGCGGACCGGTATGACATCAGAACGATGAATTGGGATATCCAGAAAACGGCCTTGAAGGATATTGTGAAAAACATGGGGTACTTCAGCGCCGCCGTCGCTGATCTCAACGGTGATGCGCATTTTACCAACGGAACCACGGCAAACGTCTCCGAACGGGAATATTTTAAAAACGCGCTGGCCGGTAAAACAACCATGACCGACCCGCTGATGAGCAAGGCCGACAATTTGCTTGTGGTCGTGGTGGCGTCCCCCATCAGGGACAATAACGACAAGATTATCGGCGTTTTGATGATCAGCCACGAGGCCGACGCCTTAACCGATATGGCAAGCGACATCACCGTCGGCAAAACCGGTTACTGCTATCTTCTCAATCAAAACGGGGTCGTCATCGCCCATCCCGAAATTGAAAAGGTAATTGATCAATACAGCTTTATCCAGGCGGCCGAAAGCGACGCCAGCCTGAGAGAGCTTGCCGATATACAGAGAAAAATGGTGAGCGGCGAAACGGGGTACGGCAGCTATACCTACCAGGGGGTGCGCAAGGTCACCAGCTACATGCCGGTGCCGGGCACCAGCTGGTCCATAGCGCTTACCGCGACGAGAGCCGAGTTTTTCTCTGAAATGAAAACCTTGCAGATTTTAATCGTTGTGACAACAACGGCGTTCCTGATTATATGCGCCTTTTCCATGATGGCGCTGATCCGGTCCACCGTCATCCGGCCGCTTTTGAAGCTGGCGGGCGTCTCCGAGCGCATTGCCCTGGGCGAGGTGGAGCTGACCGTCGATACCGACGCCCAGGACGAGATCGGCACCCTCGCCCGGGCCTTCGCCAAAATCATCGACAACGCCAAGGCGCAGGCCAAAAGCGTCGAGCGGATTGCCGCCGGCGACCTGACCGTATCGGTGCCGGTGCGTTCCGGCGCGGACCTTTTGGGCATCAAGCTCAACGAGATGATCAGCCGCAATAGCCAGGCGCTGTACAGCATCGCGACCGCCGCCGATCAGGTGGCCGTGGGCGCAAGGCAGCTGTCCGATTCCAGCGTGCTTTTATCCCAGGGCGCCACCGAGCAGGCCAGCTCTCTTGAGCAGCTGGCCGTGGCCGTCGATGAAATTGCCGAAAAAACGGAAGCCAACGCCGGGCACGCCACCGAGGCGAACCGGCTGGCGGAACGGGCGAAAACGAACGCCGCCGAGGGCGACCGCCACATGCGGGAGATGCTGCAGGCGATGGACGACATCAACGCCTCCTCCGACGGCATCTCCAAAATCATTAAGGTCATTGACGATATCGCCTTCCAGACAAACATCCTGGCTTTAAACGCCGCCGTTGAAGCGGCCCGCGCCGGCCAACACGGCAAAGGCTTTGCCGTCGTCGCCGAGGAGGTCAGGAATCTGGCGGCCAAATCGGCCAGAGCCGTCCAGGAGACCACGGAGCTCATTGACACCTCCGTCCGCAAGGTGGACGCCGGCACAAAAATCGCCAAAGAAACCGCCGCCTCTCTCCACAGTATCCTGGGCGATATTACAACAGCCGCGGGGCTGGTGAGCAATATCACCCAGGCGTCCCTTGAGCAGGCCCAGGGCGTCGCCCAGATCAAGCAGGCGCTGTCACAAATCAACGCCGTGGTCCAGACCAATACCGCCACGGCCGAGGAGAGCGCGGCTTCCAGCGAGGAGCTGGCGGCCCAGGCCGATATCATGAAGGGGCAGGTCAGCCGATTTAAGCTGCAAGCGGCGGCGCAGGACAATGCGCTGTTTGACCGCGACACCGCCGCGCATCATCTTCCGGTGACAAGCCCGGGCGCCCGGAAAGTCCGCATCTCGCTGGATGACGGCGGTTTCGGCAAATACTAAAATCCTCCGTCGGGGAGCAGTATGACTGCTCCCCGCTTTTTTAAACTGGACGGGATATACTATAATAAAGTAAAAAATGTTGACAATACAATCGTTATCTGTTATTATGACTGGGCGTTCCAAAGACAGCAGGTCAAAGAATTTTCGCTGACGCTCAAATTCTTATGAAATTCGACGCTGGCGCATCGAATTTCTAAGACATTGAGCAAGCCAAGTATTCTTCGTAAATCCTGCCGAGGACAGCTGACATTTCAATGTTTGCAATGTTTGCTTTGTGTCCTTGCGTCTGTGGCGCGGGGGCATTATTATTTGGACGCTACTTTTTACCCGGAGGTGAAACAATAGATGCCCAATGCAAAGGTACTCAGCGAAAAGCAAGCCATTGTCGCCCAGCTGACGGAGAAGCTCAAGAGCGCCGGCGGCGTTCTCGTGGACTACTCCGGCATTACGGTCGCCGAGGATACCGAAATGCGTAAAAAAATGCGTGAGGCCGGCGTCGACTACACCGTCGTCAAGAACACGCTCACGCGCTTTGCGGCTAAAAACGTCGGGTTTGACGCATTCGATCCCCATCTCAACGGGACAACCGCCCTCGCCGTTTCCGCCGAGGATCCCGTCGCCGCTGCGAAGCTCATCAACGAGTATGCCGGCAAGAAAGACGCAAAAATCAAGATCAAGGTCGGCTTTGTCAACGGCAAGATCATCTCGCCCGACGAGGTCAAGGCGCTGGCCGAACTGCCGCCGAAGGACGTGCTGGTGGCCCAGGTGCTCGGCACCATGATGGCGCCCATCAGCGGCCTGGCCAACGTGCTCAACGCCAATATCCGCGGCCTCGCGGTGGCGCTGCAGGCCATCGCCGACAAGAAATCCGCATAAACCTATTAAATCAAATACTATAACTATTAATGGAGGAAACACCAAATGGCAAGCGAAAAAGTAACCGCTTTAATTGAAGAAGTAAAGAATCTGACTGTCCTGGAGCTCAGCGAGCTCGTACATGCCCTTGAGGACGAGTTCGGCGTCTCCGCCGCTGCTCCCGCCGCCGTGGCCGTGGCCGCTCCCGTTGCCGCCGCTGCCGCTCCCGCCGCCGAGGAGAAGACCGAGTTCGACGTGGTCATGACCGATTTCGGCGCCGAGAAGATCAAGGTTATCAAGGAAGTCCGCGCCATCACCGGTCTGGGCCTTGCCGAAGCCAAGGCTCTGGTCGAGGGCATCCCCGCCAAGATCAAGGAAGGCGTCAACAAGGAAGAGGCCGACAAGCTCAAGGCTCAGCTGGAAGAAGCCGGCGCCAAGGTCGAAATCAAATAAGAACGCCCCTGTCGCACACAAACCCC
>JAJUHI010000085.1 GCA_029267955.1 Sporobacter termitidis
CCGAACAGGAGCGGGCAGGCCGCCAGCACGGCGGCGATCAGAAAGCTTTGGATATCAGTCATTGGGCACCTCGATTCTGCGTCTGGAGCGGAGGATTACTTTATAGTTGATAAAGAACTCGCAGCCGAGCATGAAAAACAGGATCATGCCCGTGAGCACCTCGGAGGCCGAGGCGGGGATCTTGAAGTTGGTCTGGATGGTATTGGCGCCCTTTGTCAGCACAGCCAGGAACGCTGAGATCACAATCATCGGGAAGGGGTTGAGCCTGGACAGCCACGCCACGGTGATGGCGGTAAAGCCGTAGCCGCCGGAGGTGGTGTCGCTGAGGGTATAGCTGGAGCCGGACACGATCAGGCAGCCGACGACGCCGGCGATGGCGCCGGAGAAAAAGACGGTCCGCATGATGATCCTGGGGACATTCATGCCGATGTACTTGGCGGTCCGTTCGCTTTCGCCCACGACGGAAATCTCATAGCCGTGCTGCGAATACTTCATGTAAACAAACATGGCAACGGCCAGCGCCAGGACGATGATCCAGCCGATGTTGACGCCGAAGACGTTGGGCAGCCGCGCGGCGCTGTCAAACATGGCGATCTTGGGGAAGCCGGCGCTTGAGGGACTTTTCCAGGGGCCCATGCGCAGGTATTTGACGATGCCGAAGGCCACATAGTTGAGCATCAGGGTAAAAAGCGTTTCGTTGGTGCCCCAGCGGGCCTTGAAGACGGCCGGAATCAGGCCCCACAGACCGCCGGCCAGCGCGGAGGCCATAAACATGGCGGCAAGGAGCGCCGGGCGGGGCATGGTCTGGTAGTGGAACAGGGCCAAATACGTCGCGGCGATGGCGCCCACCATAATCTGGCCTTCGGCCCCGATGTTCCAGAATTTCATTTTAAAGGCGGGGGCGATGGCCAGGGCCGCGCCGAGTAAGGGAATGGCGATTTTGGCCGTTGCGATCATGGCCGTTTTTGTGGCCAGGGAGCCTCTGACCATGTCGATGTAGACGGCAGCCGGATTGTGGCCCAGAGCCAGTATCAAAAGACCCCCGGCGCACAGCGCCAGCAGGATGGCGGCTATACGAATGCCCCACGCTTTCCCCCGGGCGATATCCGCCCGCTTTACGATGCGCACCAGGGGCTCCCCGCCCGGGTGGCGGTGATTTGTCGTCCCGTTCATACCGAGCCGCCCTCCCTTCCTGCTGTCATCAGATAACCGACCTCTTCTTTCGTTGCGGTGCGGCCGTCCACAATCCCGCTGACTCTGCCGGCGGACAGCACCAATATTCTGTCGCAGAGCTCCAGCAGGACGTCCAGGTCCTCGCCCACGTAAATCACGGCCACGCCCTTTTTCTTCTGCTCGTTGAGCAGGCCGTAGATGGTGTAGGAGGTGTTGATGTCAAGCCCGCGCACGGCGTAGGCGGTCATCAGCACCTGGGGCGCCAAGGATATCTCCCGCCCCACGAGCACCTTTTGAACATTCCCGCCCGAGAGCTTGCTGACGGGCGTGGAGATGCCCGGGGTGACGATGCCCAGCTGCTTCACGACGCGCTCGGCCAGCTTGCGCGGCCCGCGGCGGTCGGCGATGCCTAGCTTGCCGTCATTGTAGCTGCGCAGCAGCATGTTGTCGGCAAGGTCCATGCTGCCCACAAGGCCCATGCCCAGCCTGTCCTCCGGGACGAAGGAGAGGGCCACGCCGAGCTTGCGGATCTCTCCCGGGCGCTTGCCCACCAGCTCGGTGGGCGCGCCGGTGTCGTCCGGGTAATATAAAACGCTGCTGCCCGGCATCAGCGGATACAGCCCGGCGATACCCTCAAGGAGCTCCCGCTGCCCGCAGCCGGAGATGCCGGCGATGCCCAGGATTTCCCCGCCGTTGGCGGTAAAGCTGACGTTGTCCAGTACGGTAAAGCCCTCGTCGTCCACGCAGCTGAGGTTTTTGACCACCAGGCGCGGGGTGGGGTTGACAGGCTCGGGCCTGTCGATATTCAGACTGACAGCCCGGCCCACCATCATTTCCGTCAAAGACTGGGCCGTAGCGTCGGCTGTTTTGACCGTGCCGGCGTTCTCGCCCTTGCGCAGGACGGCAACCCGGTCGGAGATGGCCAGCACCTCGTGGAGCTTGTGGGTGATGATAATGATCGCCTTGCCGTCGTCGCGCATGCTCCGGAGGATGTTAAAGAGCTTTTCCGTTTCCTGAAGGGTCAGAACGGCCGTGGGCTCGTCGAGTATCAGGATGCTTGCGCCCCTGTACAGCACCTTTAAAATTTCCACCGTCTGCTTTTCCGAGACGGACATGTCGTAAATCTTCTTTTCCGGATTGATATTAAAGCCGTAGCGGTCGGCCAGGTCCTTGACCTTCGCCGTAATCTTCTTCCGGTCGAGGCGGCCCTTTTCCCGCAGGCCGAGGACGATATTCTCGGCGGCCGTCAGGTTGCCCACCAGCTTGAAATGCTGGTGAACCATACCGATGCCCAGATCGATGGCGTCCTTGGGGGACCGGATGGACACCTCCCTGCCGCCGACGGTGATCTGTCCGTGGTCGGGGTAGTAGATGCCCGCCAAAATATTCATCAGCGTCGTCTTGCCGCTGCCGTTTTCCCCCAGCAGGGACAGCACCTCGCCGTTATAGACCTGCAGGCTGACGTTGCAGTTTGCCGCCACGTCGCCGAAGGTTTTTGTGATATCTTTCATTTCCAGTGCAAGCACAGGTTCCAAGCATGCCACCTCGCTTAGTAATAACGTGTTATTTTATCATAATACCTCGGATAAAGTAAATATCAGTCGAGCCTCCGGAACAACGTTCCGGAGGCTCGACTGGGCAGCCCCTTATTTTCAGTTGGCAATGACGTTGATGCCGGGGATGATGTAGAACCAGTAAGGCGCGGACTGGGTCTTGGACTCCTCGAACCAATCGCCTTCCTTGATCTCAATGGTCTCGGTTTCGCCGGAGAAGGTGGTGCCGGTGCCGGTCAGCGGGCCGGCGAAGACATGGAGCGACCCGTCCTTGATGGCGGCGGCGGCCTTGTCAATGGCCTCCTGGGTGCCCTCGGCGGCGATCGCCGTGTTCAGCGGGCTGAGGTAAACGGCGCCCTCGGACAGGCCCTGGCACCAGTCGGTGGGAATCTCGGTGCCGTCGATGACGCACTGGACGGCGTACTTGAGATAGATGCTCCAGTCGGCCCGTGCGGAGATCAGGGAGGCCTTGGGGGCGGCGCTGATCATGTCGGCGTTGTAACCCACCTGGAAGACGTTGTTGTTTTCGGCTGTGGTGGCCGGGGCGGTGGAGTCGGAGTGCTGGCTGATAACCTTGCAGCCGCCGTCAATCAGCGTCTGGGCAACCTGGGCCTCCAGAACCGGATCATGCCAGGAGTTTGTGTAGATGACGTCCATCGTCACATCGGGGTTGACGGATTTCGCGCCCAGATAGAAGGCGGTGAAGCCGGAAATGACCTCGGCGAAGGGGTAGGCGGCCACATAGCCCAGCTTTGTCTCGCCCAGCTCCTTGAGCTTCATGCCCGCGGCGATACCGGCCAGGTAGCGGGCTTCATAAATGGAGACAAAGTAGTTGTGGAAGTTCGGCAGGCCGGAATCCTTGGCGCCGGAACCGGTGGCATGGCAGAACTCGATATCGGGGTTGGCGGCGGCGGCTTCCTTCATATAATCGCCGTGGCCGAAGCTGGTGGCAAAGATAATCTGACAGCCGGCTTCGATCAGCTCGTTGATGGCGGTAGCGCAGGCTTCGTCCTCGCCGACATTGTACTTGTTGATGACCTGGTCTTCGCGGAGGCCCAGGGCTTCAACCATGGCCCAGGTGCCCAGGTCGTGGTTGTAGGTGTAGCCCATGTCGGAAGGGTCGGAGATGTGAATGAAGCCGATCTTCAAATCCTCCTTGGCAACGCCGGCGGCGGCGGACTGTTCGGGCGCGCTGGCCGGTTCGGACGGAGACGGGGACGGAGAGGTTGCCGGCGTTCCGCCGCAGGCCGCCAGGGCTGCCAGCAGAACAAGACTGAGAACAAGTGCGAGTACTTTTTTCATAATCTTTCCTCCATACTTTATAATGTACTTTCCAGGGGGGGTGGGTTTATAACAGCGCAGCGCCGGTCGCCCGGCGCGTACTCAACAAAACTCGATGGCCCCGTCGTCGCTCATGGACTTGATCCGTGCCAGAGACTCGATGCGAAGACCCGATGCCCGCAGCCTTTCGCCGCCGGGCTGAAACGTCTTTTCGATGGCAATGCCGGCGCCCACTGCGGTAGCACCCGCATCCTTCACAATCTGGACAAGGCCCGACAGCGCCGCGCCGTTGGCCAGAAAGTCGTCGATGATCAGAACGCGGTCGCCGGCCTTTAAAAATTCCTTGGAGACGATAATGTCATAGACCCGCCCGTGGGTAAAGGATTCCACCTGGGCCGTATAGACGGCGCCGTCGATGTTCTTCGTCTTCGTCTTTTTCGCGAAGATGACCGGGCAGTTAAACTTCTGGGCGGTGATGCAGGCAATCCCGATGCCCGAAGCTTCTATCGTCAGAATTTTCGTTACGCCGCAGCCCTCGAAGAGCCTGTAAAACTCGTCGGCCATTTGCTCAAACAGGCCGATGTCCATCTGGTGGTTTAAAAAGCTGTCCACCTTGAGAATGCCGCCGGCCTTGATTTTGCCGTCCCGACGGATGCGGTCTTCCAGAAGTTTCATACATACCTCGATCCCGGTTAAGTTTGGATAAGCTGCTTAAAACGACGAATTGCCCCGCAAGCTGCGCGGCGGCGCGGGGAATTTGTCGTGTGAAGCCGGTTCTTCATACATTTACCACTTTAATGTATCGTATTCTACATGGAAATGACCATTTAAGCAATGCGCTTTTAATAAAAAAATAAAAACAAGCCATGCTGCAATTTGTTCAAAACGCAAAGCCGCCCCTTCAAGGAGCGGCTTTGAGACTGTTTTTTTCTTATTTTCGCAGGGGGTTGATGGGGGTGGAGTGGTCTTCCAGGACCCAATCCCAGTGACGGCCGCCCTTCCAGACCTCGGCGTTCATCTCGTTGGAGAGCAGCTCCAGCGTGGAGCCGGGGAAGCGCTTGACCATGTTGTAGAAGAAGCTGGCCGGGTCGTTGGTGTTGGCTAATTCTTCCTCGGTGGCAATCAGGTAATCCTTTGTGTATTTGAAGGCGCTGCCGTCAAAGAGACAGCCGGGCTTCTGGTGGCCGGGGATGACGACCTCGGCGCCCATTTTCTCCAGCAGCTCGATATCGGAAATCCACTGGGCCCGCTGCTCGGCGGTGACTTCGCAGGTGAACGGGTGGGCCTGGTTAAACAGCACGTCGCTGCCGTACAGGGTCTTGATTGAGGGGATCCAGACCACGGAGTTCCAGCGGTAGTCGCCCATGACATGGTCGATGACCTCGATCTTCTCGCCCTCGAGCTCCAGGCAGCCCGTGGTCAGGGGGATGATGTTCTCAGCCTGCTTGCGGCAGAGGTTGGATTTGCCCATGACCGGCTCCCACTCGTCCAGCTTCGCCTGGTACTGGTGGTTGTAGAGCTTCAGGTCCTCCGGCAGCATGTAGCACTTGGCGTTGGGGAAAGTCTGCTGGATGATGCCCATGCCGTAGTAGTGGTCGGGGTGCGAATGGGTTGCGAAAATGGCTTTCAGCTCGAGCTGGCTGTCAACGATCTCGGCAATGACCCTGTAGGCGTTGGCCAGCGTCCACTGGCAGTCCACAAGGATGCATTCCTTTTTGCCCATGATGAGCACGGAGGCGACATTGAAGCCGAATTCGTTGGCAAAGCAGGTCTTTGTCCAGAGCTTGCCCTCGCCGTGTTTGTTGACAATGATTTCCATACCTGATGACCCTCCAAAATCTAGACGTTGTAATAGACTTGTGTGAAAGTTACTCCCATTATAAATGAAAATACGGAAATTAACAATGGTTATTTACGATGTAAATTCCATGACGGCATAGGGATTGCCCTGCGCATCCGCCAGAATCACGATGTAGTTGCCGTCTTCCGTCTCAATGACGCGGGGGTGCAGCAGCTCCCCCTGCCTGGCCGGAGCCTTGTACTCGATGCGAAGGCGCCGGGGCGCGTACCCCTCCGGCAAAAGCTCCATGGCGGCCTCCACGTATTTGGCGTTGTTCATGTGGCCGTAAAAATCGATATCGCAGCGCCGGACGGGCACGGGGCTTAAATTGCGCCCGGACACGGGCGGCACCTTAATTTTCTTGTCCAGATATTCCATGTCAATTTTCCGGTCAAAGGCGACCGATTCGATGACCTCCGGCGGCAGCCGGACGATCTTGCCGGTGGCCATGTCCACAAAAGCGCCGATGCTCCAGGTCAAAACGCAGGGACTGCCGTCCTCGCCGTAAATGGCCGTGTTGCGGTAGCCGTAAAAGCTGCGGCAGTCGTACACGCTGGTCCGGACGGCGACGCTGTCGCCGAAGGCGGGCAGACGGAGAATGTCCATCTGCCGCGACACGAGAAACATCCCAAGGCCGTTGTCCTTAAGATAGGCGTAAAACGTCGGTTCGCTTGTCATCCACAGCAGGGAACAGTCCTGCAAAAGATCCAGAGCGGCGGAGAGCTTCAGCCGGCCGTTTTCGTCGATCCGGCTGGGGCCGATGCGTTCATTGAGCGTAAACATACTGTCACCACCGATTATAGTACGCCGTTATAAAAGGCCGTCACCATCGTCCAGGTGAGGCTCATGGTTGAACCGTCCGCCACCGGAATCTCGGACCGGTGCATCCAGACGGCCTCGGACAGCTCGCTGCGGTCTACCGTTACGGCGGTATCCCCGTCCACATCGCAGACAAAGCCCGCCAGCAGCGAACCGGAGAAGGCCCAGGGCTGGCTCATGCAGTACCGGATGTTCTTGACCTTGAGCCCCACCTCCTCCATCACCTCCCGCCGGACGGCGTCCTCCAGCGTTTCGCCGATCTCCACAAACCCGGCCACCAGGGCGTACCGGGCGTAACCCGCCTTGTACCGGGTCAGCAGCAGCCGGTCGCCGTCGGTGACGGCGACGATCACGACGGGGGCGATTTTCGGGTAGATCGTGTTGCCGCAGGCGGGGCAGTACAGGGCCCGCTCATCCTCCTTGTGGACCGTGGACGCCGCGCAGCGGCCGCAGTACCGGTTCGCGTCATACCAGCCGGCCAGGTGGAAGGCCGTGGCGCCGGCAAAGGCCAGCCAGTCCGGCTTGAGCTCCCGGAAAGCAAACAGCTTCCGATAGCTGAAGCCCTCCGTCTCGGGCGCGTCGTAAAACGACAGGAAGATGGCGGTGTTGTCAACGGAGAAAAGATAGACGGGGCGCGTCCAGAGCCCGGGGGAAGGCTTTATGTACGCTTTTGGCGTCCGGCAGCGTCATGCCGCCCTCCTGCCCGGCCATTAAAACGGCGTCATCCTTGACGGTAAAGATAAGGTCCTCTTCGGCGGGAGCCGCCTTTTTGTACTCCACATGGAAGCGGTGGGGTGCGATATCCTGAAACAAACGTGACACCTGCCAGTCTGACGATGTGATGTTTTTAATATACCCCTTTTAAATGCGCCTGTCACTATGAAAAAATCCGCGGATAAACGACGATGATGCGTTTTGGCGGCGACAATTTTCATATTTTAGTTGAAATAGAAAAATAAGACAACTATACTATCAGGCATATATCAGTTCATAAACGACAGGAGGAGATGAATGATGAGAAAAACCATTGGCGCCCTGATCCTGGCGCTGGCGTTGCTGGCGGGTATCCTGACGCCGGCACTGGCCACCCCGCAGCCCGGCGCGCCGAAGAACGTGGTCATCATGATTGCCGACGGCACGGGCTTCAACGCATTTTTGGCCGGCGACTATTACATGAACGGAGAAGTGCGGCAACAGATTTTTGAGCGGGAGGATTGGGTCAGGCTGGCCTGCAGCACCTATTCCCTTGGAAAAGACAGTGCGGACGACGACGGTGTCAGCTACTACAATCCAGCGGTGATGTGGGAGGATTTCCAGACCTTAAACAAATACGCCACCGATTCCTCCGCCTCGGCGACGGCCATCGCAACGGGCGTAAAGACGTACGACTATGCCATCGGGGTCGACCAGGCCAAGCAGCCCCTTAGCAGCCTGGTATCGGAATTTGAGGCGATGGGCAAGGCCACCGGGGCCGTTTCCAGCGTCCCTATCAGCCACGCCACGCCCGCGTCCTTTGTGGCGCATAATCCCAACAGAAACGATTACGCCGGCATCTCCAGGGAAGAGGTCTGGGAGAGCCCCTGCGAGGTTTTACTCGGCGGCGGCAACCCCGATTATGACGATTCCGGCAAGAAGCTGGACCAGGCCAAGTACACCTACATAGAAGAAGAGACATGGCTCAAGCTCACGAGCGGGCAGGTGACTGGGGCCGACGCCGACGGGGACGGGAAAGCCGACGATTGGACCTTTATCCAGGAAAAAGCGGATTTTGAAGCAGTGGCCGCGGGGACCAACGTGCCCGACAGGCTGCTGGGTATCTTTACCGCCGGCAGTACCCTCCAGTGCTACCGGGCGGGCTATGACATGCCCATGGAGGAGCCGTTCAAAACGCCGTTTAACGAGAATGTCCCGGACCTTGCCACCATGTCAACAGCGGCGCTGAACGTACTTGACAAGGACCCGGACGGCTTCTTTTTGATGATCGAGGGGGGCGCCACCGACTGGGCCAACCACTCGGGCCGGGGCGCCGCCTTTATCGAAGAATACGCCGACTTTGTCAAGGCCATTGAAACCGTCTGCAGCTGGATTGAGTCAAGCAGCAGCTGGGATGAAACGCTGCTTGTGATCACCGCCGACCACGAAACCGGTTATATCACCAACGCCAAGGGAAGCTTCGGCGTTGTCGGCAACAACGGCAAAGGGGCGATGCCCGCCATGGCGTACAACTCGGGCGGGCACACCAACCAGCTTGTCCCCTTCTTTGCCAAGGGCGCCGGCGCGCAGAGCTTTATAGCCTATGCCGATTTAAACGACCCCGCCTTGGCGCGGTATTTCGGCAGAGCCTTCGGCATCACCGGCGATTATCTTGACAACACCGAAATCTCGCAGGCCATCCGGACGCTGCACGGCATTGACATTCCGGACAGCGGGCATCCCGTCCGGCCGACGGCGGCCGGCCATGAGGTGGGCATAGCGCCGGCGTCAGCCACAGCCGTCCCCTCGCCGCAGCGGGTCACCGTCGACGGGTCCGCGGTCTCCTTTGACGCCTACAACATTGACGGCAGCAACTATTTCAAGCTGCGGGACCTGGCCAAGGTGCTCGACGGCACGGGCAGGCAGTTTGAAATTTCATACAACGATGAGCGGAAGGCCATTGACATTACGACCGGCAAGTCCTATACAGCCGCCGGGGGAGAGATGACGCCCGGCGACGGCGCTGCCAAGACGGCCGTTAAGTCCACGGCCACCGTCTATATCAACGGCAGGCAGGAGACGCTTTTAGCCTACAACATCGGCGGCAACAACTACTTCAAGCTCCGCAGCCTGGCCAAGGTCCTCGATTTCGGCGTCACCTACGACAAGGCCACCAACACCGTCGGAATCGTGACAACAACCGGATATACGGGATAACAGACCTCATAACAGTAACGCTCCCGCGGCTCAGGCTGTCGAAAAACCCGCTTCGCTGGGCTTTTTCGACAATAAAAAGATGTCGCCGCTGCGGCGGCTCTAGCGGAAACGGGTGGCAGAAGTGAATTCCGCCACCCGTTGAAATTTAACCTTTTTTGTCTCTGTCGCACGCCCGCGCACTCCGCCGACAAAAAAGCTTTTCGCCTCCGGCGAAAAGGACGGGAGTTACGTATAGGACTTTTTCGATAAGCTTTATTTCCTGTCTTTTCAGC
>JAJUHI010000086.1 GCA_029267955.1 Sporobacter termitidis
ACAGCCTCGGCTGCTGACATACTAATCTCTCTCACTCTCAGGCTGGCGAAAACCGCTCTTTCGGCAGCCCGCTTTGCCATGCCCGTTTTTCGCCGCCTATTTCTCTGCTTTTTGCTCTTGACTTTTATTAGCAGGTTTCAAATTTCATGATGATTGCACTGTAGGGCAAGGGCTCTGCCCTTGCCGCTGTAGGATATACAATCGTGTGGGGAGGCAAGGGCAGGGCCCTTGCCCCAAAAAACCGACGACGCGATGCCGGAATTAATACAACGCCTCGAGGATCGTCGCCTGGCCCATGCCGCCGGCGATGCACAGGGTTGCAAGGCCGTACCTGTTGCCGCGGCGGCGCATTTCGTTCAGCAGCGTGACCATGATGCGGCAGCCGGAGGAGCCCACCGGGTGACCCAGGGCAATGGCGCCGCCGTTGACGTTTAGTATCTCCTGATTCAAGCCCAGCTCGCGGATGCAGCCAAGGGACTGGGCGGCAAAGGCCTCGTTGAGCTCGATGAGTTCAATGTCCTCCAGCTTCAGGTTGGCTCTCTTGAGGGCCTTTTTCGTCGCTTCAACCGGACCGAGACCCATGATGCGCGGGTCGATGCCCGTCGTGGCATAGCTGACAAAACGCGCCAGAGGCTTCAGGCCAAGCTCCTTCGCCTTGTCGGCGGACATGATGAGCATGGCGGAAGCGCCGTCGTTGCGCCCGGAGGAGTTGCCGGCGGTGGTCACGCCGTCCTTGGAGAAAACGGGTTTCAGCTTCGCCAGCTTCTCAAGGCTTGTTTCCCTGGGGAACTCGTCCGTGTCGAAAACGATGGGGTCGCCCTTTCTCTGGGGGATGATAACCGGCACGATTTCATCCTTAAATTTGCCCTCGCGGATGGCCTTCGCCGCGCGCTCCTGGCTCTGCAGGGCAAATTTGTCGGCGTCCTCGCGGGAAATGCCCAGCTTGGCCGCCACGTTGTCGGCGGTCACGCCCATGTTAAAGGTGCCGTAGATCTCCTGGGGCTGGCTCTGGAACTGGCCTTCCGTCAGAGCGTCTACCAGCGTGGTGTTTCCGGTGCCCAGGCCGAAGCGGGCGCCGCGTATATAGAAAACAGCGGTGGACATGCTCTCCGTGCCGCCCGCCAGGACCACGTCGTTGTCGCCGACCTGGATGCTCATAACGCCGTCAACGACGGCCGTCATGGCGGATGCGCACTGGCGCATGACGGTTTTCGCCGGTGTTTCCTCGGGAATGCCGCAGCGGAGGGCTGCGATACGGGCCACATTCGGGTTGTCCGAGGTCTGGCGGCAATGGCCCATAATGACCTCGTCGATTTCCTTCGGATCGATCTTGCTCCTGTCGAGGATGCCTTGTACCACCACCCGCGCCAGTTCTTCCGCCGGGACATCCTTCAGCGTCCCGCCGATGGTACCGACGGCCGTACGGCATGCTTCTACGATGACTACATCTCGCATATTATCTCTTACCTCCATGCACTCACGCGCATATGTAAATTCGTTTTCCCTCAATCGGTATCCGTGCGGGAGACAGACGTCTCCCGCACGGTATTATCTCCAGATATTACGCTTTTTCCAGATAGGTCATGCCGACATAATGGTCGGTGTCCGTCCGCGCGGTGCATTTGACCGTTTTATACCCGGGGAAGGTGATCTCCACGTCGATGTCCTTGTTTTTCGGCAGGTTCTCAACTTCCCAGTCGCCGAAGTAGTTGGTCTCGGTCTCCCAGGTCTCGCCGGTTTCCTTACAGGTGAGCTTGACCTTGGCACCGATCACGACCTCTTCCATCTCGGCGGGATAATAGACGGTGCCGGCCAGGAAGACGGTGGGCACGTTGAGCCAGACGACATTGGTCTCCTTGCCGGCCAGCGGCTCCAGCGGCGTGACGCGGTTTGCGGCAATGGCCTTGGAGATCTCGCTGTCGGGATCGTCCAGATCGCCGAAGATCAGCGCGTGGTTGGGGCAGGCCTCAACGCAGCGGGGTTTCTTCAGCTTCGGGTCGCCCAGGTACGCCAGGTACTCGGGGTCGTCCAGCAGCTCGGCGCACATGGTGCACTTCTGGGGAATTTCAAGCTCCTCGTTCCAGTAGACGGCGCCGATGGGGCATGCGTCG
This sequence comes from Sporobacter termitidis, assembly GCA_029267955.1. Taxonomy (GTDB): domain Bacteria; phylum Bacillota; class Clostridia; order Oscillospirales; family Oscillospiraceae; genus Sporobacter; species Sporobacter termitidis_A. The sequence continues at coordinate 2,112 of JAJUHI010000086.1, forward strand.
ACGATGGCCTTCTGGCCCTTGGACTTCTCGGGGTCGATGATGACGATGCCGTCGTCTCTCTTGTAGACAGCGCCGTCCTTGGCGGCCTTGGCGCAGGCCGGGTCCTGGCAGTGGGCGCACAGGGTGGGGACAGAGGCCGTTTTGACGCGGCGGGAGCTGTCACCGCGTTCCCATTCGCGTACGTCGATCCACTTCTGACCCATCATGGGCTGCGCCGCGCTCAGTTTCGAGGCAAAACCGCAGTGCTCGTCCTTGCACGCTGTGAAGCAGCAGTAGCAGGCCATGCACACGCGGGAATCAACAGCTATGCCTAATCTCATTTCGCTGCAGCTCCCTTCTTGAGGTAATTTTGTCTGACCTTGGCCTGAATCTTCTCAAAGCCGTGGCCTTCGATGATCTCGATGCAGCTCTCCGCATCGGGATCGACGGATTTGTTGACCTTGTCGAGCTTTTCTTCAAACAGCTGGCCGCGGGGCAGCTCGCCCTCGTACTTCCGGACATCCAGCAGCGTGGAGTTCGGGGCCATGCCGGGGACCATGTCGCCCATCAGACGGCCCGGCGTCAGGATGTTGACGCAGCCGCCGATATCCGTGGACGGCTCGCCGGGGACCGTCGGGTTGTAGATGCCCGAGGAACCGTAGGCGTGAATGGTGTTTTCCTCGACGCGGTAGGTGACGCGGGCCACGCATAGGACGGAGCCGCGCTCATTGAACAGCTCGATGACGTCGCCGTCCTTGATGCCCTTTTCGGCAGCCTTCTTCGGATGGATGCGGGCCACAAGGTACGGGTTGCCGTTGATATAGACGCGGTTTTCGGGGATCTCCCAGAACCAGGGCGTGGAGGAGTTGTGCTGGGTGTGATAGTCGAACCGCGGGTGCGGGGAAATCAGGTGGAAGGGATACTTCCGGGCCTTGATGGAGTGGTGGCCTTCCCAGCTGTACTTGTAGGTGGCAATCGGCGTCCGGGCCTCGTCGTGGGGCGCCCAGTACAGAAGACTTTCGGAAACGAACTCGAACTTACCGGTAAAGGTGCCGAGCTTGCCCTCCTCCTGGAAGGGTTTGTGGTTGGGCGTATCGCAGGGATACCCCTCGGCAAACCAGCGGAAGCCGTAGTGGCGCTCCCAGTTCTCCGGCACGCCGACGACATAATAGCCCTTCTTTGTGAACTCTTCCCAGGAGATTCTGTCGCACAGGTCGGACTTCTCCCAGAAGCGCTTACACCAGTCGAGCTCTGTGCGGCCCTCCGTGTAATCCTGGCCGAAGCCGAGCCGCTCGGCCAGCTGGGAGAAGATCCAGTAGTCGGAGCGGGACTCCCACAGCGGCTCAATGGCCTTATCCTGGAAGACGACGACCTGCCAGCTGTTGCCGGTCTGGGAGTGGGACTGATAGCCGCCGTTGCCGGAGTTGCACAGCTCGCCGATATCAATGCGCTCCAGGTTGGTGCACGCGGGCAGAATCACGTCGGCCATGCGCGCCTCGCCGTGGAAGTGGATGTCCTGGTTGACGACGAACTCAAGCTCCGGAGACTGGTACATCTTAATCCACTTGTTGGTATCCAGCATCGTGCCCATGAAAGTGCCGCCGTAGCGGTAGAACATGTGCACCCTCGAGCAGCCGGGCTCGGGATAAATGTGCGGGGTGAACTCCAGGTCCACGCCGCCGCCGCAGAAGCCTTCGCCGTACCACTCATAGTGGCCGTTGAGGATCGCGTCGGGCAGGTTGGGACGGTAGAGCTTCTGGGTAACGCAGTTGACAGCCGTCTTGTCGGCGATGGGCTGGTTGGCGATCTGGGACAGGCCGTCCGAATAGCCGCCAAACCAGAAGTCGTAATCCATGGGCGCGCCCGTGGAGCCGGACCAGATGTTCCGGCCGGGCTTTCCCATGCCCTGCATGGCGAACAGCTGCACCATGATGCGGGCAAACTCCGTGCCGTTGGCGGTACGGCAGACGCCGCCGAAGCCGCCGCGCATGCCCGAGCCGCCCATGGTCTTTGTGGAGGCCCAGCGGCGCGCTAAAGCCTTGATGTCGGCCGCGGGGATGCCGGTCTCGGCTTCCGCCCATTTCGGGGTTTTCGGCGTTCTGTCGGCGCCTTTGCCCAGTATATGATCGGCCCATTCGTCGAAGCGGTGGGCGTGCTTTTCGATGTATTCCTTGTCGTAGGTGCCCTCGGTCAGCCAGACATAGGCGATGGCTTCCGCCAGCGCGGCATCCGTGCCGGGACGGGGGGCCAGCCACTTGTCCGCCTGCTTGACGGCCGAGAAGTTGTTGAACGGATCGATATAGATAAACTGAACGCCCAGATCATCCAGCCACTGGCGCCAGAGGGTGGATTCGCTGCCGGCGTAGCCGCCGCGGGTCGTGTCCGGGTCGTGGGACCACATGATCATGGTCTCCACGTTCTGCAGGGCGTCCTCCAGGAGGTCGAAGGCTTCCGTGCCGCCCAGGCGCCAGTAATACCCGTAGGTGTGGGGAGCGCCCCAGGTGAAGCCTTCCCAGGAGTCCGGGTTGTCCTTGACTTCGGTGTAGCCCAGCATCCGGAAGAAGCGGGCGAACGCCGAGAGCTTGTAGCCCACAAGGCCCCAGGAATGGTGGGAGCTTGTCATGGCCGCGACCGCTTCCTTGCCGTAGGTGGACTGAATGCGCTTAATCTCTCTGGCGACAAGGCCCAGAGCCTCGTCCCAGGTGGCGCGGCGGTAACCGGACTTGCCGCGGTTTTCCGTATTGCGGTTCTTGCCGTCGGGCGTCTCCACAAAGTCCTCGCGGATCATCGGATAACGGATGCGGTCATATGAATACGCCCTGTTCTTCTCCGTCATGGCGATAAACGACGGCTTAATCTTGCGGTCCGGCGTAAACTCCTTGCCTCTGGCTTTAATAACCCAGCCCTTGGGGTCGTTGTTGTCCAAAACGATCGGCCGGATGCGGCGGATAACGCCGTCGACCGTGTGTATAGCGATGGGGCCGCCTACACAGATGCTGTATGTAACTCTTTCAGCCATTTCCTTTCCTCCTCGCTTAAGTATGAATTTTTGAGGTTGCCGGCAACCGGTTCATGGTTACCCGACCTCAACGAGTGATTTGGCCAGTTCGGATGTGGGATGGATCTTGATCATGGGGCCCACGAGATTGCCGTTTACAACCTCAAAGCAGCGGAGATTGTAGACCTCCGAGCAGACAACCTTCAGGATCTTCCCGTCAGGCGTTTTATAGAGTCCGTTCAGTTTGAACATATGCTGAACCATCAAGGTGTTTGCCATATCGCTCCTACTCCTTTCAGCGAAATATCGGTCGCCCGGTTTTATTTAACGCGCTTCCAGCTGTTCTGAGAGCCAAATTTCTCATAGCGCACATTGCCGACATTCTTCCAGTCTGTAAGACTGTACAAAACGGCTTCCATGGCGTTCATATCCGCCGGAGTCGGCACGCCGCAGCCACCGAGACCTTCATACCAAATCTGCAGCGCGCAGATCAGATCGCCCGGGAACTCCTTGAGCCACTGTGACATGGCCGCCTTGAGCTCCTGTGCGTTGGCGGTGGAAACTTTGCTGCTACCCATTTGTCTTCGTCCTCCTTATTCATTATTATCATTGTTGCTGTCAGGTTTTTTGTCGTTATCACGACGAATGTCGTTATCACGACGACTTCTGTCCGGAAGGACAAATTCGATATCGCCGTCTCCTTCCCTGTCCCCGCCGGGAAACAGGTAAAGGATGCCCTCCTCCGCCGTGGCCAGCACCCCGTAAAGGTTGAGGCCCTTGTCAAAGGTCGCCATGTAAACGCTGTCCGACAGATCGGCAAGCTTTCTGACAACGGCGATATGCTTTTCATCCTTCTCAAACTGTTTTTGCCCGCCGCCGGGGGCGCCGGGCGTGTGGAAAAACATATGAAATTTGCCGTCGAAATCGAGGATGTATAAAAAATCATTTTTTGAGCGGACAATGACCATATGGCCGTTTTCCAGCTCTTCCAGCATCTTGTCGCCATCTTTCGGCAGCATGCTCAGGTTAATGTTTTCCACAATAAAAACTCCATTTTGTATTTTCGGGCCGCCGGCGGACGGGGCCCGCTCGACAGGGCGCGTACCGCCGGAAGCCGGCGTAATTGTGCAAAAAATCCCGCGGGCTCAGGCTAGTCCGCGCACATTCTGATTATAAACCTTAGGACAATACCAATGTCAATACTCATGCTCCGTTTTTTCCGTATACCCGTATATAAAATAATGGAGAATGTCCAAAAAGGTGGTTTCCTTACAGCCTATCGGTTGTAACGGCGATTTTCGTTGGCGTTTCCTTTCAGCGCGGTTATTTGATATAGTATATATGCACCAACATGCAAGCGCAAGGGCGGCGTGCGCATCCCCATATATGCCGGCCGCTGAGTATAAAAACCGCGGGCGCTTTGGCGCTTATCGTACGAAAACCCTTGGCAGAATAGAGGTATGAACATATGAAGAAGAAATTTAAGCCCGACAAACAGAGTATTGTCAGCTTCAGCCTGATGGGGCCGGAGAGCGGCGGCCCGTGCCTTGTGGAATCAACCGACGGAAAAATCACCCGCATCCGCCCGTATCACTACGATAAGGAATATACAGACAAGCATTGCAACCCGTGGAAGATCGAAGCCCGGGGCAGCACCTTCTCGGCGCCCGACCGGGTGACGATCACCCCCTTCGGCCTGGGCTACAAGGCCCGCGTCTATTCCAAAAACCGCGTCCGTTACCCCCTCAAGCGCGTCGACTGGGACCCCAAGGGCGAACGCAACCCGCAGAACCGCGGGAAGTCCGGCTACGTCCGCATCTCCTGGGATGAGGCGGCGCAGATTGTGGCCGACGAGCTGGTGCGCATCAAGGAGACCTACGGCCCCGAGGCCGTGCTGTGCCAGGCCGACATGCACGGCGAGGGCAAGCATGTGGCGCCCAGCCACGGCTGCCCGAACCGGCTCTTGTCCCTGATGGGCGGCTATACGCTGCAGATGCGGAACATGGACAGCTGGGAGGGCTGGTTCTGGGGCGCCAAGCACGTCTGGGGCTGCGAGCCGGTGGGCGAGATGATGCCCATGACGAACCTGTACCCCGATATCGCCAAGCACAGCGACCTTTTGCTGTTCTGGGGGTGCGACCCGGAGACGACGCCCCTGGGCGTTGTGTCGCAGCTGCCCAGCAGGCTGTGCTCCTGGTTTACCCAAATCGGCATCAAGAGCATTTATGTCTGTCCCGACCTCAACTACGGCGCGGCCATCCACGCCGACAAATGGATTCCCATCCTGCCGGGCACCGACCCGGCCCTGCAGCTGGCCATCGCCTGGGTCTGGCTGACTGAGGGCACCTACGAAAAAGAGTATATCGACACCCACGCCTACGGGTTTGACAAGTTCAAGGCCTATGTCCTGGGCGAGGAGGACGGCGTCCCGAAAACGCCGGCCTGGGCGTCGGAGAAATGCGGCGTCCCCGAGTGGACAATCAAGGCGCTGGCGCGGGACTGGGCCAAAAAAACGGCCTCCATCCTGCACGGCAACGGCGGCGGCTATATCCGCGGCCCCTACGCCACGGAGCCGGCGCGCCTGGAGGTCATGCTCCTCGGCATGCGCGGTTTGGGCAAGCCCGGCGTCCACCATGCGAAAATGATCGAGTGGAACCTCTGGAACAAGGATTTCCCCCTGCCCTATCAGGGCGACTTCATGCCCGCCGTCCCGCACATCGCCGACCCGCTGCGCCCTGTGGACGGGGACGTGGACCCGGCCATCAACATGAAGCGCTTTACGCTGACGCCGGAGCAGGAGAAGCGGGCCCCGGAGCTTACGGAGCTGTTTAAGCAGTTCCCCGCGCCGAAGCAGTTTATTCCCCGGTGCCTTGTCCACAAGGCCATTCTGGAGGGCCACGCGGAATGGTACGGCCTGCAGTGCTTCTCCTCCAGCCAGATTCCCAACGCGCAGAACTGCCGGCTGCCGACCACCGAATACCAGTTTGAAAAGATCGTCTACCCGCGCCCGGGCCTGTCCAAGATCCACATGATATGGACGGACGCTCCCTGCCAGGTCACTTGCTGGAACGACGGCCACATGACCCAGCGGGCCATGCAGCACCCCGATATTGAAACCATCGTCGCCCAGCACCCCTGGCTGGAAAACGACTGCTACTACGCGGATATCATTTTCCCGGTGGCCACCAAGCACGAGATGAACGACCTGGGCAACGACCTCTCCAGCGGCGCTTTCGTCTCCGTCTATCTGGAGGAGCCCTGCTGCGAGCCCATCGGTGAGTCCCTCAGCGACTTTGACGTGTGCGCCAAGGTGGCCGAAAAGCTCGGCAAGGAATACTATGACGCCTACACCTGCAATATGTCCGAGGAGGAGCGCGTGCGCTTCTTCTACAAAGCCTCCGGCTGCGAGGAGCGGATGAGCTGGGAAGAGTTCCAAAAGCAGAAAATTTATATCGTCCCCTGCAAGCCGGACGCCCAGGAGCTGCCGGCGGGGCTTTACAACTTCTTTAAAGACCCTGAGAACAACCCCCTGTCCACGCCCACGGGCCTCCTGGAGTACTCCTCCACCTATATCGAAAAGTACATGCCCCACGACGAGGAGCGTCCCCCCGTCCCCAGGTGGATCGAACGGGGCGAATACCACGACGAGCGCCTGACCAGCGAACGGGCGAAGAAATACCCGCTGCTGTGCATGTCCAACCACGGGCGCTGGCGCATGCACGCCCAGTGCGACGACATCATCTGGAACCGGGAAGTTGAAACCATGAAGATCCGCGGCAAGGACGGCTACCAGTACGAGCCCGTCTGGCTCAACCCGGTCGAGGCGGAAAAGCGCGGCATCCGCCACGGCGACATCGTCAAGGTGTATAACGAGCGCGGAATTGTCCTGTGCGGCGCGTACGTCACCGAACGGCTGATCCCCAGGGTCTGTTACGTGGACCACGGCTCCCGGCTGGACCCCATCATTCCCGGTTATCTGGACCGGGGCGGCGCCATCAACTGCATCACGCCGACAAATATCACCTCCAAGTACGCCACCGGCATGGCAACCTCCGGCTTCCTGGTGGAGGTGGAAAAGGTCACCGACGAGGAAATGGAAGCCTGGAAACGCGATTACCCCGAAGCCTTCGCCCGTAAAATCGACCCCGCCGCCGGCGTTTGCCTGGAGGGCTGGCTGGTCGACGGGTCCGGGGAATAAGGCGGCTCGCCCAATATCATCTCAAATAACGCATTGATTACGCTTAAAAGATCCCCATATTGCCCCGCGCAATAGAAGAGGAGGTTACCTATGTCAAAGGTCTTCTGTGTCGACGTTTCAAAATGCAACGGCTGCTACAACTGTCAGCTGGCCTGCAAGGATGAGCACGTTGGGAACGACTGGTCCCCCTACGCCAAGCCCCAGCCGGAGATCGGGCATTTCTGGTGCAAGCTCCAGGAAAATGTGGGCGGCTCCATCCCCAAGGTGAAAATCCATTACATCACCCACCTGTGCAACCACTGTGAAAAGGCCTCCTGCATGGACGCCTGCGAAGACGGCGCCATCTACCGCCGGGAGGACGGGCTCGTGCTCATCGACCCCGAAAAGTGCACCGGCTGCGGCAAGTGCCTGGAG
>JAJUHI010000087.1 GCA_029267955.1 Sporobacter termitidis
TGGAGCCCGGGATTTGCGACGCCCCGCGGAAATAGGCCTGGGGCTTGATGACGTATCCGGGGTCGTCACCCTCGGCCACAATCTCGTTGTTTTCCTGAGGAAATGGAAATACCAGCTTCTCGTACATTGTTTCATTCCTTTCAGATGATTTGATTTATTAAACATTTGTGTTTTAAGCTATCTCCAGTCGTTTTCAATACAGTTGCGGCAGCAGTCGCAGGATTTGTCGGGGTTTAGCTTGCAGGGGAGGGGCCCGTTGTACCACAGCTGCTTGGTGCCGCCGTCCTCGGTGTCATAGATGCTGTTGAACATGTCCTGCATGACCGCCGCCTGGAAAAATATCGGCTTGCCGACGCGCTTGAAGTTCAGCGGGCAATGGTACACGCCGGCCGGGATGCGGATGATTGTCGGCCTGTCGATATGAAAGACCTCCGCGTCAACGCCGGGCTTGCCGATGGTAAACTCGATGTCGGCGTCAAAGTCAAACAGGTTCGGGAACGAGCCGCCCAAGAACACCAGATACTCGTCCACCTCGTGGCGGTGGGGAATCCGGTCGATGAAAAAAGGCTTGACAAAAATCTGAAACCCCACATTGAATTTTGACCCCGGTATCTGCGTGGCGCCTCTGAAATACGCCTGGGGAGACAGTATAAAGCCGGGATCGTCCCCCAGAGCGACAAGCTTGTTGTACTCATGGGGGAATTCAAAGACCAGCTTTTCATATTTCCTACTCATACGGCCTTCCTCTCCTTATGCTCTCCTCGAAAATTGTCGGTTTTTGTATTTAGCGCTTGCTTAATTGCGGTACAAAAAAATAACGGAATGACGGACAGGGTTATTGCCGATTAATAAAATCGACTTACTGGGAAACGGAGCTGATCTGGCGGTAGTTGGTGATGGCTTTCTTAAAATCGTCAAAAATCCTGTTGAATTGTATCGCCGCCATATCTCGGCTCCCCCAGAGGGAGAAATAGGACAAGAGCGTCATAATCTCGTATATGTAGTCTTTGATGAGTTCGTAGGGGCATTCAAAATGCCCGGCTAGCTCCATGCCCAACCTGTCATAAAAGGCATTGACCTTTTTAAACTGGTCCTCTCTGTATTCCTCGAAGGAGGGGCTTGATACGGCCTGGTGCAGAAATCGCATCTGCGGGGCGTAATCGAGACCGATTTTCGTCAGCGCCGGGAAAATATCGAAGGAGGTTTTGTCAAATTCTTTCAGGACGTTGAACAGGGCGCTCTCCAGCTGCCTGAATCCGTAGTTGACGCATTCGATAAGAATTTCGTTTTTCGAGTTGAAGTAATAGTACAGGGTATTTGCGTTGACATCGGCCGCGGCACAGAAATCGCGCGTTGTTGTATTTTCAATGCCGTTTTTAACGAAGCACTCGTAGCATTTTTCGATGATGTACTCTTTTTTAGTCATATTTACTTCCACATACTTTTCATGGCCTGTTATTAAGCAAACACTTAATTAGTGCAAAAATTTTCTCATACGCGCCGACGGTTTTCAATAGAACTTGTCCGTTTTCGGTGAAGTGTCGTTTTTATTTACACATCGCATAAAATGTACAAAGAATTTCTGTTGAAAGCTGACATGAAATTCACCGTGTCGTTAGCAAAATCACTAAAAGCCTACGTTTTAGAAGGAATTGAGGCAAAAACTCCTAAAATGCGAAAAAGCCGTCTGTCCAGCCGGACAGAAGGCTTTTTTTGCAGGGCATAGTTGTAAGACCGGGCTGGCGGGCCGGTGCAAAGCGGTGTTTAAACGCCGTTGGATGCGGGAATAATAAAAACAGGTATGCATACATACAATAGGAACGGAGGCCTTCATTCAAGCACAAGTGAAAGCGCTGTATTGGAGGTTTATATGCGACGAGTAAAGAAGGAGCAGGAAAACAAGGGCGACGCGCCGTCGGACAGTCGACGACGATGTCGGAGGGTCATTCTAAGATCCCTGCCCTGTTTAACAGCTCTGTTTGCCCTTTTGCTGCTGGTCAACGCCAATGAGTCCGCAAAACGGACCGGTCCGGACTGGGCGCGGGAAGCGTTTGCCGAAGTAAGCGTCAACTACGCAAAACTGGATAAGGAGACGTTTTATAACGCCCGGTGCGGCGGGATACTGTCCGTCAATTCAACGGATGCCGGCTTCTTATTGCCCGCCGCGACGCCGGAAGCGCGGCAGGCCGGCGCGATTTTGTCGGTGTACAATGCGCGGGTACCGCTTGACCGGGAGCTGCAGCAATACCTGTATGACTTGTGCCGGCAGCGGAACCTCGATTATAAGATGGCGCTTGCCGTAATCCAGCATGAAAGCAACTTTAACCCCGAGGCGCTGGGCGGCGGCGCAAATTACGGGCTGTTCCAGATAAACAGCTGCCACCACGGCCCCCTGAGCGCGGCGCTTAATACGGATAACGCGCCCTTTGACCCCAAGACGAACATCAACTGGGGGACCTATCTGCTCTCGCGCCTTTACGAAAAGTATTCCGGGCGGTACCAGGGCGAAGAGCTGACCCGGGCCGTGCTCAGCGCGTACAACAAGGGCACGGGCGGGTTTGAGAAATACGGCCACGCCATCCGGTATCTGGAGGACCATGAAAGGGCCCTTGCAAAAGTAAACAGCTGGTTTGAGTAAACTGACGCCAAAGCCCAATGGGCCTTGGCGTCAAAAGCTGCATACAGGCCTTTCGTTATCCGGCGGTCCAGTCGGCGCTGACAAGCTGGGCATATTTCTTGCTGAACATCGCCGCAAAGGATAACGCCGCGTCGTATAAAAGCGTGAGAGCGAAGACAAACATCACGGCGGCCTCCACATAGTAGAAGGGATACAACGGGATAAACAGCACGCTGGTAACGGTGCCCCTGGCAACAGCGCCGGCGGCCTGCTGCAACGCCGCATACCCGACGGCGGCAGCCGTGCCCGTTGATAAGAGCCCCATGAGGCCGTAGACGAAAAATCTCAGGATATTGGGGAAGATTCTTATCAGGATGGTCATGTTGATATGGGATTTTTTCGTCTGGGCATAGGCAAAGGAGGCCATGATGGTGCACAGGAGCAGGCACTCCGTGATCTCGTAAGCGCCGGTGATGGGTCTGCCCAAAAGCTTTGTCAGGAGCACGTCGGCCACGTTGAGGAGCATGATGGCAACGACACCGCCGTAACTGACAATACTGACGACAAACGCAACTCTGTTTACTATTTTACCGACCTTCAGCATGCTTCAGCCTCCTTTCGTCAGCCCCGGCAGAAACAGAACAATCTGCGGGAAGGCGGTAATCAGGACAATGCCGACGAGAATCGTTATGACAAAGGGCAGGGCGCCCCGGTAAATGGTCCCCAGCGGGATGTCTTTGGAGATGCCCTGGATAATAAAGCAGTTGAGGCCCACCGGCGGCGCGATGGCGCCCAGTTCCATGACAAGGATGATATAGATGCCGAACCACACGAGGCTGTAGCCGTAGCTTGTAATGATGGGCAGAAAGATCGGCACGGTGAGCATGATCATCGGCAGCTCGTCCATGATCATGCCCAGGACGATGTAGACGGCCGTCATCATCAGCAGCACCACCGGGAAGGGCAGCTGCATGGCCTCAAGAGCGCCGGCAAGCAGCATGGGGATCTTCGTAATGGTCAGAAAGGCGCCGAAAACGCCGGCCCCGATGAGCAGCAGAAAGGTCATGGCAAAGGTGTTCACCGTATCCTGCAGCGCGGCCTTGATGGTGCGCCAGTTTAAGTTCTTGTTGGCAGCCGTCAGCAGGATGGCAAGGGCCGCGCCCACGGCCGCCGACTGGTTCACCGAGAAAAAGCCTGAAAACATACCGCCCAAAACGGCGCCAAACAGGATCACGACGCCCACCAGGCCCTTTAACGATTCAAAGCGTTCCTTCCAGGAGCATGAGGACGGGGGCGGCGCCAGGCTGGGGTTTAAACGGCAGAGAAGCACGATGGTAGCGATGCATAAAGCAGCCATCATGATGCCGGGGAGGACGCCGGCGGCAAAGAGGGCGCCGATGGAGGTCTCCGCCATGATGCCGTAGAGAATCATCGGGGTGCTGGGCGGGATGAGGATGCCAAGGGTCCCGCCCATGGCGATGGAGCCGGTGGAGAGCCTGTCGGCATAGTTGTATTTGCGCATTTCCGGCAGGGCGATGGTCCCCATGGTGGCGCAGGTGGCGGCGTTGGAGCCGCAGATGGCCCCAAAGCCGGCGCATGCCGCCACGGTGCCGCAGGCAAGGCTCCCCGGCAGCCGCGACAGCCATTTGTTTCCGGCGTTGTACAAGGCCCCGGACAGCCCGGCGTGGTAGGCGAAATTGCCCATCAGGATAAAGAGCGGGATAACGATAAACGAGTAATTGCTCGCCTGCGCCGCGGGCAGCGTGCGCAAAAGGCCGATGGCGGCGGCGGGGTTGAGCACGAGGCCATAGCCGGCAAATCCCACCAGCAGCAGCGCCAGGCCGATGTTCATACCCAAAAATATCAGCGCGAGAAAAACGATGATGCCAAGGATACCGATGGCGACGGGTGTCATTGATCAGTCGTTTCCTTTCGTATTGGTGTGCCGGCGGAGAACGCGCCGCCCTTTATTCGGCGCCGTATTTTTCGGCCAGGGAGATCGCCTCGTCCAGGAAGGCCTGGGCGTCAAAGGACGGGGTTGTATTTTTCTGCGCCCATGCCGTACGTATCTCCTCCGCCGCGGCCTGGAACGCATCGTAAGCCTCGTCGGACACCGTCACCCATGTGCGGCCGGCGTCGGTAATGGCCTGCCTTGCGGCATTGGCCGAAGCCTTAAAATCCTCCGCCGCTTTCAGGGAGCCGGCCTTGCCAGAGACGCTCATGATGGCCTCCTGATACTTGGCGGGCAGCGCGTTCCATTTGTCAATGTTCATAACGAGGCCAAAGGCGCCGTTATACAGGGGCATGTCGGTGAAATACTCCGTCACATCCTCCAGGGCGAAATTCGTGATGCCGGCCGGCTCGAAAATATACGCGCTGATGTTGTTTTTCTCCATGGCCTCGTAGATATCCGGGGGCGGCATCACAATGGGGCTGGCGCCGAGCTTTTTGACGTAATCGGTGATGGGGCCGGCGGGGGTGCGCAGCACAAGCCCGGACAGGTCGTCCACAGAATCGATGGGCTTGCCGGAGCTGCAGAAGATCATCCCGGGGTTGGCGTAGAGGTTGAGCAGCTTGTAGGAACCCCATTCGGCGGCCAGGGCCGGGTATTTTTCATAGAGGTCCCACAGCACCTTTGTGCCGACGACGGGGTCGCCGAAGCCGGACAAGGGCAGCGTCAGCACGTCTGTTAACGGGAACTGGCCGGGATAAAAGGACGTGTACACCCAGCCGATATCCACGCCGCCGGACTCGACCATGGCGCCCACGTCGGCGGCGGAAGCCAGCGTGCTGCTGCCGTAAAGGGTAATTTTGACGTGGCCGTCGGTGGCTTTGCTGATGTCGTCGGCCCACTGCTGATAAAACCTGCCGTTACTGGAAGTGACGGGGTCGTGCATGGAAAAGGTGAGCTCAAAGTAGGCGTTTTCATCGCCGGTTTGCGCCGTGGCGCCGGGCGACGTTGGTGGGCCGCCGCTTTTTGGCCCGCAGGCGGAAACGAAGGCCAGGGTCAGAACCAGAACGGTGAGGAAGAGGCGCTTTGCGGTTTTCATGGATATCCTCCTGACGTATGTTGGTAAAAATTGTCATATCAATTCTAATATCTTCCATCACTTTTGTCAAATCATTATATCCGCCCGGCTTATTTTTGCATGAGCGTTTTCACAATAAGGCATATGAGACGTCTGCTTGCCAAAAAGCTTGAAAAACCATATAATTTAAATATCTGACGACAGCAGAAATTACGCGAACGGACACGGTATAAAATGAATAAATTTGTCAACATGTACGACCTCATTTACTGCATCTCCAACACCGGCGATTTGATCAGCAATGAGGTAACAAACCATCATAAAAAGGTTGCCTACATGGCCTTTCGGATTGCCGAGGCCGCCGGTCTGACGAAACAGCAGCAGCGTGAGGTTTTTTTGGCGGGTCTTCTCCACGATATCGGCGCTTTTTCATCGGCGGAGCGGCTGGAGCTCCTGGACAAGGAGACGCCGGTGGTGCACCGGCACGCATTTATAGGCGCCAGCATACTTGAAGTGTTTGAGCCCCTTAAAAATGCCGCGGAGATTATCCGGTATCACCACATGCCCTGGGATAATGGAAGAGGCGAGCTTTTTGAAGGCAAAAGCGTGCCCTTGTCCAGCCATATACTGCATTTGGCAGACCGCATCGCCGGGCAGATCGACCCGGGCAGGGGCGTTATCGGACAGGTGAATTCAATCAGCAGCAGGATTAAGGGCAAGGCCGGGAGTGTTTTTGCGCCGGACCTGGTCGAGGCCTACCTGGATATCAGCACCCGCGACTATGTCTGGCTTGACACCACCTTTGAAGCGCTGATGATGATCATGCCGAACATGATGAGCTTTGACACGCTGGAGCTGACGATTGACCAGGTGGTGGACCTGGCGAAGGTTTTTGCCCATATCATCGATTTCAGAAGCCCGTTCACGGCAAAGCACTCCTCAGGCGTTGCCGCCGTTGCCGAAAGACTGGCCGGGATGATGGGCTTTTCGGAAAATGAACGCAAGACCATGCTGATCGCCGGCTACCTGCACGATCTCGGGAAACTGGCCATCGGCCAGGAGATACTTGAAAAGCCGGGCAAGCTGGATGCCGATGAATTCAATATCATGAAAAGCCACAGCTACTATACTTATAGGACCCTTCAGGCCATCCGGGGGTTCGAGACGATCAATCTCTGGGCTTCTTTGCACCATGAACGGCTCAATGGCAAGGGCTATCCCTTCCGTTACAAGGCGGAGGATATCCCGCTGGGCTCCAGGATCATGGCGGCGGCCGACGTGTTCGCGGCCATTACGGAAGACAGGCCGTACCGCCAGGGCATGACGCGGGACAGCGTGCTGAAGGTGCTGTCCGGGCTGGTAGAAAACGAATCCCTCTCCCCGCTGGTTTGTTCCGTCATCTCGGAGAATTTTGAGGAGCTCAACCATTGCAGGGAAAAAGCGCAAGCGGCGGCCGCCACGGAATATCAAAAGATAGGCAAGCTGCCGTATCCGGTTTTAAAGCAGGCATAAAATATTTCCGGGAACGTTCATACGAAGATGAGCGTTCCCGGAATTGTGTTTATTCATTTAACAGCCTTAAAACCGGATGGACCTCCAGGCGGTAAGTATCCCCGTTTCTCAGTGTGATGTCAATCCCCTCGTCACCCGTCTCTGTATCCCGGAAAAGCCTGACCTCGGTAATGATGCTGATCTCGTCAATATAAATACTCAGCGCCTCATGTATAACTTCCAGTACATCCTTCGCAGTCATGACGATATCTCCTTTGTCACATACTTTTCGGGTCGTGTTCGTGTAATCGGAGCTTATTCATCCCTCTGCGACAAATTATAACATAATTACCAATAAAAATCTGTCGAACACTGTCGGCACGATAACTTTACCCTGTGAAGATTGATATTCCGGGAAAACGATAGTAATATAAGCTTCTGACACTTAACGCAGTTGGGAGCAAGAATTAGCCATGAACAAAAAAGACCTGGCCGCCTTCAGGCGGCAATTCAAAGTCGGCAGCTACAGTCTGAACATCAAAAACCTGTACACAGCCTACATAAAAAAAGACAATAAAAACATCCTGTACGCCGAGCTTTCATCCTTTGACATGAAAAGCGAGCCGGAGCAGGAGATTTATCTGGGGAACCTGAAGAAGCTTTTAACCGGCGGGCTCAACGCCAAGCTGTTTGAACTGCCCTTCAATGACGGCAACCCCGAAAACGAGGGGCAGGTTTTATGCCGGCGTCTGATGGCGGCGACCCAAACGGACTTTGCCGACTGCTGCAACGCCTTTATTGAAAGGCTCGCCGCCCATTATAATTACGATACGGATATCGTCGTCACCTTTGCCTGCGGCAAGTACAACAAGCCGGCGGGCCGGAAAAGCCGGAAAGGCGAGGAGATATCCCTGGATGGGGCTGACGACACCTCCTACGGCTTTGAATTTGTCCTCTGCAGCGTCAGTAAGGCGGAAGACGCCAAACGCGGCATCATTTACAGCGCGGACACCCGGCGGTTTGAGCTCAGCTCCGCCCTGGACAAGGAAGTGAATTTCACTTCGCCCCTAGAAGGCTTCATGTACCCGGCCATCGGCGATTTCGGCTCGGACGTCAACAAGCTCCTTTATTATACGGCAAAGGCCAATGTGAGAAACGAGCCGTTGCTTTCAGACGTTTTAAATTGCCGGCTGGAACCGACCGCCCTGGACGAGAGGGAGCGGTTTGAGGAGCTCTTGCGCCTGGTCACCGGCGGCAAAATCAAGCCGGAGATTTTAAAAAACATCAATAACGCCGTCACCGAGAAGCTGGAAGCTGAGCAGGACGACGGCGAGATCGTCACCCTGGACGCCGCCGAGATTCGGGATATCTTTGAGGAGAGCGGTATCGGGAACCTGGAGGGCTTTGAAGAGGCCTTCAATCAGGCCGCAGAGGAAGGGTATGTGTTCAAAGCCGCCAGCCTTGCCGGCGGCAGCACACGCTCCGTGCGCATCAGCACGGGGATTTCCGACATCAATGTCGGCCTGGAGGACCTTGTCTGCGTCCGGCAGGTTATCAACGCCCGGGGCAGAAAATGCCTTGAAATCGAGCTTTCCGACGATGCGGAAATCAACGGCATCGCCCTGGAAACAGAAAACGCCCATTAGCGGATGTTTAGGCCAGAAAGCGTCGACCGATTCGGAAAAAAGAGAGGGTAATGGTGGAAATCCGCGCAATAACGGCATATAATAATATTTATAGCTAAGAGATAAAAACGAAGGAGATCGTTAGAATGAAACTGGAAAATAAGGCAGCTGTCATCACGGGCGCAAGTTCCGGCATGGGCCGCGCCATCGCCGCATTGTTTGCCAAGGAGGGCGCCCAGGTGCTGGCCGTGGCCAGGCGCAGCGACCGGCTTGCGGAGCTGGCGAAAGAGGCGGAGAGCTACGGCGGCAAAATCGTTCCTTTTGCGGCGGACATGCTGATAAAGGAGCAGGCGGAGGGTATTGTCGACGAGGCTGTGAAGAGATTCGGGAAACTGGACATACTGGTCAACAATGCCGGTATTATGGACGATTTCAGCCCTGTCGGCGAGTTTACGGACGCCATGTATGAAAAGGTGATGAAGCTCAATCTGGAGGCTCCCTTTTATTCCATGCGGAAAGCCGTCAAGGAATTTGAGAAGCGGGGCGGCGGCGTGATTATCAACGTGGCTTCAGTGGGCGGCCTCTTCGGCGGCCGCGCGGGCGCCGTCTATACCGCCTCAAAGCACGGCCTGGTCGGATTGACGAAGAACACGGCCTTCCATTATGGCGACAAGAACATCCGCTGCAACGCCATCTGCCCGGGCTCCGTCATCACGGAGGTCAGCAGCGGCGAGTTTATGCAGCAAATCAACATGAAGGCCATGAACAACATGCAAAAAGGTCTCGGCCTGATTAACCGTCCCGGCGCTTCGGAGGAGATCGCGGAGGTTGCGCTCTTCCTGGCCTCAGACGGCTCCTCCTATATCAACGGCCA
>JAJUHI010000088.1 GCA_029267955.1 Sporobacter termitidis
ACGTCTTTATAGGCGTCATTCTCGTCCCGCACCTGGTCGATCATCGCCAGGGCCTTCTGGCAATAGGGGCACCATGTGGTTATAAACATGAGCACGTCTTTCATATCTGTCCTCCGGTCCGCAGCCCGCGCGCGGCGCAATTTATTTTTGCTTGTGGTGTTTGTGGCGTTATTGTATCATTATAACAGATTCCCTGTCAAAATATGTGACCCTGTCACACAAGCGCCTTAAATCCGCCGCTTTTTTATCCATCCTGACGCTTTTTCCTGTTTTTTTGACGAGCGCCGGCAAATACTATAAGGAACCTGGTAAAAAAGAAGGGATTACGATGAAACCGGCGCCGGTTAAAAAGAACAAGGCAATCCTGGGCATCCTTCTTGTCATCGCGGGGGCCGCCGGCCTGATGCTGCCCGTTTTGCCGGGATGGCTGCTTATTTTGGCGGGGCTCGCGCTCACCGGTCGGGGCCGCTAGGCCCGCCGTCCGCCGCGCCATTTTCGCCACTGCGGCCTGCAGCAAAACCCCTTGAATTTGACGTTATCTTGTGCTAGATTTATAAAACAACTCAATAAATGTATCAGGTGCCCCCACCGGGGAGAATAGGGAATCGGAAGAGGAATTTTACAAGCACTTGCGAGTAAATCCGAGGAAATATGTGAGCGTCAGCGAGCAAATTTTTAGGAATTTACGAGCGTTAGCGAGTAAAGTCCTTGTGACCGAGCGGTCCCGCCACTGTATCCGGGGAGCGGTTCCCATGCGCCACCGGTAATATGCCGGGAAGGCGGGAATCGCCATGATCCGTAGCCAGGAGACCTGCCTGATATGGAGACGCCCCGTTCCGGACGAGAACGGGATATGCCAAGGGTTATGGTAAGATCCTTGAAGCTTTGCGCTTCAAGGATTTTTTATTTGGAGGTCATTATGAAAATCCTGAAAGCGCAAAAAAGCGAAGACAATGCCGTCAAATATCTCATTGAGCTGGAGGACCGGCAAACCGTTGAGGCCCTCTACATGTACGATCAGGACCGGACCGTGACCTATCACAGCACCGTCTGCGTGTCGTCACAGGTCGGCTGCGCCATGGGCTGCCGGTTCTGCGCCACCGGCGCGCAGGGCTTTGTCCGCAACCTGACAGCCGAGGAGATCGCCGGCCAGGCGCGGCTGTGCGACCGGGAGCGCCAGGCCGCCGGCTATCCGCCGCTGGACGCCGTCGTCTTGGCCGGCATGGGCGAGCCGCTCGCCAACTTTGAAAACGTCATGGCGGCGATTTTGAGCATCCGGGAGACTCTGGGCATCTCCTGCTTCGAGCTGGCCACCGTGGGTATCCCGGATAAAATCCGTAAGCTCGCCGATTTTGTCGTCAGCAGCGGCGTAAAGCTCCGTCTGAACGTGTCCCTCCACGCCCCGACAGACGATAAGCGGCTCCAGCTGATGCCGGTAACCCGGCGGTACGGCACCGGCGAGGTGATTGACGCCGCCGCCGGCTTTGCCCGGCGGACCGGCAGCGTGGCGCGAATCCGCTACATGCTCATCCGGGGTTTTAACGACGAGGACGCGGACATTGCCGGGCTCCGGGCGCTTTTAGAAGGCAAGCCGGTCAAGCTGGTGGTGTCGGCTTACAACGACAACGGCGTCAGCGGCCTGCAGCGGCCGGAGGCCCTTGAAGTTTTGAATTTTTATCATAAAATAAAGGAGAATATCGACAGCGGCATTTTCAGGAATTTCGGCGCTTCCGTCCTGGGCGGCTGCGGCCAGCTGCGGCGGGAGAATGCCTGCCCGGCGACGTGATAACCGCCCGCCGTACCAGCAGGGACAGAAGCATCGGCCGCGTAAGCTAACAAAAAATTACGCCGACCGGCGTAAAACACATTGGAGTGTATATGAACAAGGTCATCTGTGTTTACAGCTCGTCCAGCAACGCCATTCATGCGGATTATTTTTCAGCGGCGGCCCGGCTCGGGCAGGAAATCGCCGTCCGCGGCGACATCCTCCTCTTCGGCGGCGGGCTCACCGGCCTGATGGGCGAGTGCGCCCGCACCGTCCACCGTTATAAGGGCAGGGTCATCGGCGTGATCCCCGAGGCGCTCAACGAGAAGGGCATTGTTTACGAGGGCTGCGACGAGCTGATTGTCACGCGCAACCTGCGCGACCGGAAGGAGACGATGGACAACCGTTCCGACGCCTTTATCGCCCTTCCCGGCGGCTTCGGCACCATTGAGGAGATCATGGAGATCATCACCCTCAAGCAGCTGGGCTACCACGACAAGCCCATCGTCATCATGAATGTAAAGGGCTGCTATGACCCGCTGCTTGAACAGCTGGACCTTTTGGTCCGCGAAAACTTTGCCAAGCGGGCCTGCCTGGACCTGTTTTTCGTCACCTCGGACGCCGTCGCGGCCCTGGACCATATCGACAGCTACGCCCCTTTGGCGCGGGAGCGGTGGCTGACCCATGTGGAAACAGCGCCGCCCCGGCCGTCCGGTGTTTCGGCGCTGTCTGAATTTGAATACTGCAAGCTGGAGATTTTTATACCCGAGTCGCACCTGGAGCCCCTCCGGGAGGCGCTGCAGCGCGTTGGCGCCGGCCACATCGGCAATTACGACAGCTGCCTGTCCTACGCGCCGGTTACCGGCTGCTGGCGGCCCCTGCCCGGCGCCAACCCGTACGACGGCGAGGTAAACACCGTATCCTCGGCCCCGGAGCTGAAGGTGGAGGTCCTCGTTAAGTTGGCGGCCTTAGATGAAACAATCCGTGCCGTCAAAGCGGTGCACCCCTATGAGGTGCCTGTCATCAACGCCATCCCGCTGTGCAGGACGGGGCTGTAAGGCTCCGCGGCAAAGCGCTTTATTTTGACATTCGCTTCATTTCGTTCGGCGTCACATTGTAAAACTCGATCTCAATTCTATCGCCGTCGCAGCGGAGCTTGTTGATACAGGTGTTTTTCAGGACGGTTTTGCCCGTGCCGATTCTGCCGCCGGACAGATGCAGGAGCACCGCGTTGATGGACGCGCCGTGGGAGACGGCCAGGATGCTCTCATGCCGCCCGGCCCGGATATAGCGGTTGAGCACGTCCATAAACCGCTCAATCAGCACGTCCAGCGGCTCCATGTTCAGCTCCTCGCCGGCGGCCAGGATCGTGTCCCTGTCTTCGTATGTGAGCCCCGACAGCCTGCCGAAGTCCCGCTCCGTCAGCCCCTCCTCCACCACGACGGGACCTGTCTTCAGCCGGTCGGCCAGAATCTCCGCCGTTGCCCTTGCCCGTATCAGCGGACTGGACAGGACCAAATCCACCGGGATATTGTCAAAGGCCGCCGCGCAGGCGCGGGACTGGGCGAGACCCGTTTCATTGAGGGGGATATCCTCGATCCCCTGCAGCCTGTTCTGCCTGTTCCAATCGGTTTCACCGTGACGTACCAAGTAGATGACCATCGTGTTTTCCCCATTTTTTCGTCATGCAGAGCAGTATAGCACATAACCGGTAAAATGGCAAAAAGACGCCGTGCTCCCCCTGGGGCAGCACGGTGATAAGCGCCGGATTGCATCTATTATGTATTTAAGTAAAACGCCTCAATCAACCAGCTTGTCCAGCTCCGGTATGCTGTATACGGACCAGTCGGCCTTGCCCTCCTCGTTCTTGGCCAGATAAAGGGCGGGCTTGTGGTTCCATAAGACGGCTTTCGTGGGACAGTGGAATATCACGGTATCGCTGCTGTCCACCGTGTTGTGGTCGGCATCCATCGCGCAGGAAAGCGAAAACGCCTGGCACAGCTCGCCCACCGTCAGAATTTGGTCTTTGGAGGTCGGGTGGAGAATGCCCTTGACCTTCCCGTCGTTCCCGGACAGCCGCAGCCCGCAGCCGGCCAGCGCGCCGATGACGCCGGCGCCGTTCCCGCCGTGCTCCGACAGGCGGACCGCCCGGCCGTGCAGCTGCGCCACATCAACAGCGTCCCTTTTTGTCAGGACGAGCTTTTTGGCGGCATACCCGAACCGGATCAGGCGTTTGCGGTGCGTGAGCCTGCCGAGATCAATGATACATAAGCCGGGGCTGGCTCCCGCGGCTCTGTTGTCGACAATGTAGGACCGGCAGAATTCCGCGACGCCCTCCGGATCGTCCGTATCAATATCGCAGCATATGGAAACGTTGTTGGAGGTGTAGGGGATCTCCTCCTTCATATAGAGCTGGTGACGTGTAATAACTCCCCCTCGGCCGAGACCGTTCTCCCGAAGGGCGGCGCAGAGGTTGACCAGCATATCGCCCGTACCGATGCTGTCCACACTGTCCGTATTGTCGACACCGATTAAAAAGCGCAACTGTCATCTGCCCTTTCATTGTTTTTCACGCTGGGGGTGGATATTGTACGCGGGAGTTTTGCCGTCCTTTTCTGCCGGAATTTGTCAAAAAAGGCGGCGTAAGCCTATTAAAAACCAGACCAGGGATTTTGTCAAGCGCTCTGTGGCGACTTTGCTATCCCATTAACGATAAAAACCGCCGGAAAGTTCCAGCGGTTTTTATTTTTGTTGCGGATATGCATCTTAAGAGCCGCCGTAGCCGAATTCCACCGTCTCCGTCCAGGTGCGGTTCTGATACACGTCCACCAGCATGTAGCACTGCAGGACGGTGCCGTCGCCCACATCCTCATATGTAACGGCCGGCGGCTGGTCGCCGATGACCAGCGTGTCGCCGAAATAATAGCTGGAGTCAAACGTGCCGTCGTACCTGTAGTAATCGCATACAAAATCAACCGTATCCCCGGGCTTAAACTGCTTATACCCCTTGCCCAGCGTGCCGCCGCTGCCGAAGGGCGCGTAATAGTCCGTGGGGCGGTAGCCGGCGATATACCCGCCGGGCTCGGCGCTGTCCCATTGCAGGACGATTTGGATATCCGTCTCCCCGTTGAGCACCGCCGGCACATAGCCGGTAAAAATGCTGCCGCCATCCTCATCGATAAAGGTGTCCTCCGCATAATAGCAGACAATCTGGCCGTCGATGGCAACCCAGGTGTTATCGGCCCCGTAATTTAAAACAAGATTCCCCGCGTCGTCGGTCTCGTAATACTGATCGCTCCCCAGGTCAATATACCCCTCGCCGTCGTCGAGGAGAATCTGCATTTCAACGGCGGTAATCAGATTCCAGTCCTCTTCCGACAGGGGCAGGTACCACCAGCCGTTTTCCTCGTCCCAAAGGATCTCCAGCTCCGTGTAGTCGATGCCGTCATATGTATAGCTGTCCACGGCGCTGTTGTCATACCAGTCGTAAATGGAATAGTCGGCCTGGGCGGCCTCCTGGCCGGTCAGCGCTTCATTGAGGGATACCGTCGCGGCGTTTTTCTGACCGCCGGCCATGATGTTGACAAATGCATCGTAAAACTCGTAGATGTCGCCGCCGTAGCCGATTTGCGCAAACAGATTTTTGGCGTACCCGTAAACGGACAGGTTCGTATAGGGGAAGTACATGGACAAACCGTAAACGCCGGTGCGCGCGGAGCTCCTCGTATACTTGACCGCGCTGTCCAGCGCATCGCTCAGCGCCCGGGCGTCCTCCAGGCCGGACCTGATGACAAAATCCCGGATGTCAATCAGGTCGTATCCGCCGCCGGCAAAGGCCCTGGAGCGGGCCACCGCCGACGATATCATGGTGTATTCCCTGTCCGCCAGCGCCTCCGAGGCGTTTGTCATATACGCGCACAATGTTTTATAGACGTACGGTATTTCCCGCAGGGAGACGACGGACAGGGTGGCGTCCGACCCGCCCAGCTCGGCTGAGAACGCGGCGTTATGCTCTATGAAGCTGTCGACAATGATCCTGCCCAGCTCAACGGTATCCACGGAGGGGTTATTCCCCAAGGCGCTCAGCCATGCTGCATAGTCCCAGCCCCAGGCCGGCTCCGTTTCCTCAGAGCCGATCATGAAATCGGCGTACGGCTCCAGCATATAAGCCGCTTCAATCGTCCCCATCAGGCAGGCGTCAAAGCCGACCAAATCGAACCGGACGCCGGCGCCGGACAGCGCCCGGGCGATGTCCGGCAGAAACAGAACGCTTTCCGGGTACAGCTGGTCAAACCCGTACCCGTACAGCGAGCCGCCGCCGTGGTCCCAGAAGATGAGCTGGTACCGGTTGGCCGGGTAAGTCCGGGCGGCAAACTCTATAAAATCCTGGAGCTCTTCGGCGTTGAGCATGCCGATGTTCCCCCGGCGCTCCAGCTCCACGAGCCGGCCATCCTCTATCGCCCAGCGCTGGACCTGCCCGTCTTCGATGCCGGGCATGCTCCAGTCTGCGCATCCGCCTGTCTCCAGGACCACATGGACGTTGCTCCCCAGCTCGGCCGACAGCATCTCGTTGATATCCATCGTGCCGTAGCCGCCGTCGGTCTCCAGGTCGGAGCCGCAGAGATAGACCATCACCGTGACGGTATCCCGGCCGTCGCCGTAAAGCTGCGTGTAATTGTCCCGAAATCCGTCGGCGCCGGTGTCGGTTACGGATATGCCTCCGCCGGCGCTTTGCAGCGACACGAGGTTTACCAAAACGCCAGCCGCCGCCGCGGCCAGAAACAGCCCCAGCAAAATCAGGGCCGCCAGCCGGCCCTTTCTCCGTTTTATAATTGGCCTGTACGCCCCCGGCGCAGGCGCCCTATAGGGGCCGCCCTGCTGCGGCGCGTCGGCAAAGTCGCGGGGCTGCGTTCTCGGCGCGCCGCAGCGCCCGCAGAAATTGTAATCCTCCGGGTTGCTGCCGCCGCATCTGGGACAAAACATAAGCCCTCTCCTTAACATGGCGCTCGATGTCGATATATGGTATTCTAAACGGCGCGCAGGCTGATTTCAAGCCCGCGGCCCCGGGCCGCGGCGCTCAGGCTTTTCGGCCGCCCTCCCCCAAATTCGGGCGCTTTCGCCGCCCTTCCCAGGTTTTTAGCGGACAGCATGCCAATAATTGCATAAACGCAGAAAGCATTATACAATATATAGGGTAAATGCGCTCTTGTACCGGACAGATAACAAGGGGGTTATAACGGGGGATGGAGCTATTACGTCAGCTGTCGGACAGCGGCATATTCAGCTGGGTGATTCTGCCGGCGCTCATTTTCCTTGCCAGAGTCTGTGATGTGACGATCGGCACGGTCCGGATTATCTTTATCGCCCGCGGCAGAAAGTTTCTGGCGCCGCTGCTGGGCTTTTTCGAGGTGTCCATCTGGCTTCTGGCCATCAGCCAGATCATGCAGAACGTCAACAATCTCGTCTGTTTTATCGCCTACGCCTTCGGCTTTGCCACGGGCAATTTCATCGGGATTCTGATTGAAGAAAAGCTCGCCATGGGCACCCTGATCGTCCGGATCATACTGGCCGAGAAGGATACAACCCTCAAGGAGCGGCTGTTTGACGCCGGTTTCGGCGTCACCGTTATTGACGGCCGGGGCAAAAACGGCGCCGTGGAGATGCTGTTCTCCGTCATCAAGCGCCGGGACCTGGACAAGATCGTCGGCATCATCGAAGAATGCCAGGCCAACGCATTTTACTCCGTGGAGGACGCCAAATCCGTGAGTAAGGGCATTTTCCCGGAGGCCAGACCCGGCTTAAAAAGCCGTTTTCTCCGGAAGGGCAAGTAAAAGCCGGCAGATTTAAAACACAACACAAAAAGCCGCCCGATGGCGGCTTTTTGCTTATCATTTGCAGACTTATTTACGCTTTTTTGTTGGGGTCGACCCAGTCCAGATCCTTCTTGGCCTTGCCGAAGCCTACGTCTTTAAAGTTCAAGGGACCAGCCGGCGGCTGCATCCCCTTGGACGCATCGTAGCCTTCTCTCTCGGCCATGAACTTGATTTCTTCTTCGGAGGGCGGCTGCTTCTGCTTCTCTTCCCAGCGCTTCATGCCCTCGGGGCTTGCGTAGTCGACGAAGCGGGACAGGGCAACCTCCACCATTCTCGGACCGGACGGATACGGGACGACGAGGAACTGCTCGTTTTCGATGCCCTTCTTGAGCCACTCGGCCAGCACGCGGGGATCCATGCCATTGGCGTGAATGGACGCCAAGAACTTCTGGGTCTCCTCGGTGACGTTGTAGCCCGTGTTCTTAAACTGCTCCGGGCGCCCCTGAATGGCCGCCTCGTAAATTCTGGAACGGATATTGGCCGGGCAGAGCGCCGTGACGCCGATGCCGTACGGCTTGAGCGCGATAAAGTAGCTCTCCAGCAGGTTCAGGACGGCCGCCTTCGCAGCGGAATAAGGCGCCGTGGTCGGTCCGGCATTGAACGCGCCCCAGGAGACGGTGGAGGCAATGTGGCCGCCCTTGCCGGCCTTGATCATGCGCGGTACAAAGGTGACAAGACCGTTGACGACACCGCCGAAGCAGACGCCCACAACCCAGTCATAGTCGTCATAGGTCGAGGCTTCCGCCGGGCCGAAGACGTTGACGCCCGCCGTCAGAACGAGAAGGTCGACCGTAGAGCCGAACACCTTTTCCACCTCGTCGGCCGCCGCCGCATAGGCCGCGCGGTCCGTAACGTCGAGCTTGATGGCGTGGGCCGGCAGGTTCTTCTCCTTAAAATAGGCCATCGCCTCGTCCAGGTGGTCCTGACGGACATCGGCGATAACGACCTTCATGCCGGCTTCGGCAAAGATCTGAGCCTGTCCGAATCCGGCACCCGACGCGCCGCCTGTGATAAATGCGATCTTACCCGCAAAGTCTTTCATTGATACCGCTCCTCGCTTAAAATTTAAAATTTCTCACAACAGGATACCACCATCTGCGCCCGGACGCAATACATATTCTGTAGCATTGAACATAATTTACTATGGACAGCTCTTTTGACACTGCGTTCAGCTTACGGCGGCGCTTTGAACGGCGGGTAAAACCTCTTCCGCAGCTTTTGAAAGGCCGTCAGCAGGCCGCTAAATTGTTACAGCAATATTACAGTTTTGTTAAGCGCGCGGCGGCATTTTGTGTTGCGATGATGAAAATTCCCTGTAATTGCAACGGTTTCCGCCATGCATAAAAAACATTAACAAAATTGCTAAAAGTTTCTTATGAATATTTTCCCTTGCATAATCTGGCTTTGGGGCTTAAAATAGGAAAAAATTTCGAAAGGAGGGCCACGGCAAATGATCAGCAATATCGTCATCATCAATCTCAAAGCAGCTGTCTCACATCGCGGCTATCGCGCGCTTTATTTCTGTGGCAGAGGTTTGCTTTCGGCCCGGCCTTGACGGGTCAGAAATCAATACGGGGCTGCCACAGGATCTTCGTCCTGTGGTGTTTTTTTGCCCTTTTTAAGGGGGTATCTAGAAAAATTGATAGTTTTTGCCATACGCATTCGTCCGGCCGCCGACCGATACGCGGCAATCAGAGCCCCGGCGGATACGCGCGCGGGGGTTAGTGAAAGGAAAGGATTCCGTTTTGAAAACAGCAAATTTAAAGGCAGTCTTAAGATACACCAAGGGCTTCAGGCTGCCGATGATCCTGAGCTTCTCGCTGCTGGCTGTTGAGCTGATCATATCCTTTGTGTCGCCGCTGATTATGTCGGTGACCATTGATTCGGTTCTGGGCACGAGTCCGCTCAGCGCGCCTTGGTACTTTGCCTGGCTC
>JAJUHI010000089.1 GCA_029267955.1 Sporobacter termitidis
AGATCGAAGCAGACCTTATAGTCCTTTAAATCATGGCCGAGGATTTTTTCGATTTTCTGCAGGCGGTATTTAAGGCCGCTCACCGACATTCTAAGAGACTTTGCCGTCCGTTCAACATTGTTTCTCAGGTAGAGGAATTCCTGCAGTGTTTTCAAGAAATCCGTGCCGTGCTTCTGGTCGTACTGCAAGAGCGCGTCCAGCTGTTCCCGGGCATAGTTGTAAAGCGCCGCCGGCTTTAGAGTGCTCAGGAAAAGGGCGTGGACCTTAAATTGCTCAAAGGAGCGGACCTGGCCCTCCGTGATCATATATTCTCCGATCTCCAGCGCCTTTTTGGCCGCCAGATAGGAGGCCGAGAAATCGGGGAGCTCATTGCAAACACTGCCGATGCCGATGTACATCTTCGCGTTGAAGGAGGCTTCCGCATCGCTGACAAGCGATTCGGCCAGCCGCTTGATGTCGGTAATGTCATTGATGGCCTTTTTTTGCTGGACGAGCAGGATAAACTCCTCCTTGCCGGCAATCGCCATGCCCTTGGCGGACTGGTTGATGCGGCTTTGGAGCATTTGGACGATGTCGGTTTTCAGTGCGGCGGCCGACGGTTTGCGGCTTAAAAGCTGCTGCATGTTTTCAATCGTCGCCACCAGAACCCTGTGGGGCGCCGTAATGTTGTAATTGAGCGCCCTGGCCCGGCTGATGATGGACTCGGGGTCGGAATACCGGGCGGAAATCAGGTCTTCCACAAAATTGCCCTTCAGCCGGAGCTCAATCTCGGCAATCCTCTCGTCCTGGGCCAGCTGAATGCAGAACAGGCCGGCGGACTGCCTGACCGCCAGCTGCTCGCTCTCCGTCAGGGGTTCGTCAAACCGCGCCGCGATAAGGGCGCCGGCGTTTTTACCGCTGTAATTTAGCGGCAGGGAAAGCTGATATACAGCCGGGTGCGCCGGGCCGGGTTGTGAGACGATATGCTCGCGGAGCAGCTTTTTTTGTTCGGCAGGGCATTGATCATAGTAAGCGTCGCATAGCAGCGCGCCGCCGGCGTCCAGGATGCCGACGCCAGCCCGGAGATAATCGGCCAGAAGACCGGAGAGGGCGGATAAGCCCCTGCCCTCGTGCAGCGCAAAAATCATGGCCTGGACGAGGGCGTTTGTATCAGAAAACACTTTGTCAGCAGTCATAACAGGCATCTCCCGAAAGGTACTTTGCCGGGGATGTTTATGTTGTTATGTTACCATCCGAAGCAGGCGAAAAGCAAGGCGTTTTTAGCCTGACTCTTAGTATATATATGCGGTATCACTTGTGCTACTCTATATAAAGAACATCTGTATCCGAGGTTGGTATGAAGACGGTTGTAACAAATATTCAAGGGTATTCCCTCCATGACGGGCCCGGCATCCGGACGGTGGTTTTCCTCAAAGGCTGCCCGCTGCGCTGCCGGTGGTGCGCCAATCCCGAGGGGTTGTTGCCGGAAATCCAGATTGGGTTTCTAAAAAACCTCTGTGCCGGCTGCGGCAAATGCTTTGGCGTCTGCCCGGAAAACGCGCTGACGGAAGACAGGATTCGTCACCGCATTGATTACGGTAAATGCACCGCCTGCGGCAAATGCGCCGACGTCTGCGACTACAAGGCGCTGGTCCGGTACGGCAGGGAGATGAGCGTCGGGGACGTCTTTGACGCCGTGCGCCGGGATAAGATGTTTTACGACACCAGCGGCGGAGGGGTGACGGTGTCCGGCGGCGAACCGCTGCTGCAGGCGGGGTTCGTAAAAGCGCTCTTCGAATTGTGCCGGGCGGAGAACATCAACACCTGCGCTGAAACCTCGGGCTTCATACCGGCGGGCAACCTGCTGGAGGTGCTACCGCTGACGGATTACCTGCTGTTTGACTTAAAGCTAATGGACCTGGAGAAGCACCGCTACTATACGGGCCAGTGGAACGATATTATCCTGAGTAATGCCCGCCTGGCCGCCGAACAAGGGGCCGATATCCTCTTTCGCATCCCGCTTATCCCCGGCGTCAACGACGATGAAGAAAATATCGCCGCCACAGCCGCATTTATAAAGGAGCTGCCGGGACAACAGCGGGCCCAGCTCATGCCCTTCCACCGGCTGGGGGACAGCAAATACAAAGCGCTCAATCTGGAAAACGCCATGCGCGCAACGGAGGTCATGACCCCGGAGCAGGTTGAGGCGGTGCGGCGGCGCTTTGAAGATTGCGGCGTGACATGCTCCATATCGAAATGAACCGCAAAAAAGGAGAAGAAAAATGAACGGGACGTCCATCAACGAAAAGCTGCTTGAACAGATAGACCGCATAGAGCTTTCAGAGCGCATTCTCGCCTGGCGGCGCGCCATGCGCTCAGCGCCCTGGAAGCTCTACGCCGACAGGGAAAAATACACCGTCCAGTCCTGGCGGGAGACGGAGGGGGAGGACATCCAGCTCCGCCGCGCCAAGCTGGTGAAAAAGGTGCTGGACAACATCGAGATTGCCATTCTCGATTTCGATGTGATTGTCGGCCGGCCTACGCCGGGGGTTATCGGCGCGTGCACAACCATCGACGTGGCGGGCGATTACATACCCGATTTATGGGACGACGACGGCGAGATCAACCTGACGCTCAACGCCAACGCGGGTGTTGACCGTGAAAGCCTTGATATACTTAGGGAAAGCTCGATGCTCTTTAAAGGCAAAACGGCCCGGGAGATGACCGAAAAGGCCTGGGAAGCCGTCTACGGCTCATGGCCGAAGGATGTGACGGACGCCAAGATCAAGGACCCGACCCTGGACGTGAGCATCTACGGGCAGGTGACCTCCGTTTTGATGTGGGATAAAATCCTGAGCAAGGGCCTCGGGCATTTTATCGACGAGGCCCGGAGCCATATTGACGCCTTCCGGCGGCGGAAGGACCCGGATGTCAGCAAGCTCTACTTTTGGGAATCGGCCGTCATTGTCTGTCAGGCGGTGATCGACCACGCCCGCCGGTACGCCGCCCTGGCCCGGGACATGGCCGCGTCGGAAAAGGACCCGGCGCGCCGGGCCGAGCTTCTGAAAATCGCCGAGACGTGCCAGTACGTGCCCGAACACCCGGCGCGGACCTTCCGGGAGGCGCTGCAGGCCATGGCGATCGTCAATGTCTGCAAGCTGCTGGAGCACCCCATGCACAACTTTGCGCAATGGGGCCGCGGCGACCAATATCTCTATCCCTATTTCAAAAACGATATAGAAAACGGGACCGTCACCCTGGAGGAAGCGGCCGAGCTCCTGGCCGAGCTCATCGGCCGCTGGGGGACGCAGATATTCGTGACCAACGAGTCCCAGCGGGAGTCCCATCAGGTGAACTTCGGCATCAACAACATTTTGCTGGGCGGCCTGGACAAGGAAGGGAAGGACGCCTCCAACGAGTTAAGCTACCTGTTTTTGCACCTGGTGGGCCTGCTGCAGCTGTCATCGCCCACCGTCGGTATCCGCTGGAACCGGCAGACCCCGGACTGGCTGATGAAAAAAGCGATTGAGACGAATATGAAGACCAAGGGCGGCATCCCCCTCTTCCAGAACGACGAGGTCATGATCTGCCATTACATGGACGACGGCATCCCCTACGAGGAGGCCTGCCAGTGGTGCGGGCTGGGCTGCGTTTACCCGTGCCTGCCGACCCGGGCGGAGCATTACGGCGCCGAAGGCATCGCCGGGTACAATCTGGCCGCCGTCCTTCACCTGGCGCTGCACAACGGCGTGGCGGTCACCGGCAAGCGTGTGGGCCTGGAGACGGGCGATCCCCGGAACTTTAAAACCTTTGATGAGCTGTACGACGCCTTTAAGGCCCAGCACCGGTATGTGACCGAGCGGATTTTCCACCTGGCGGCCATCGCCAGAAACGAGCAGCACAAATACCTCCGGCTGCCGCTGATCTCCACGCTGGGGCTGCAGGCCAGCATGGACCTCGGCCAGGATGTGCTGATCCCGCACCCGGACTATGCCATGTTCGGCATCTCCGACAGGGCGGTCATCGACGTGGCCGACTCCCTAATTGCCGTCAAGAAGCTGGTTTTTGAGGAGCGGAAGCTCACCATGGAAGAGCTGATGGCGGCGCTGGATTCCAATTTTGAAGGCCCCCGCGGCGAGGAGATCCGGCAGCTGTGCCTGCGCCAGCCGAAGTTCGGCAACGACATTGACGAGGTCGACCTCATGGCCAAGGATGTCAGCGCCTTCTCCGCCGGCGTCATCCGGAGCTATGACAACGCCCCCTTCAGAAACTACATGGTCGCCCGGGAAGGCCTGGCCTGGCACTACTTTGGCGGGCTGGGCGTCGGCGCGCTGCCCAACGGGCGCAAAGCACGAGAGCCCCTCAACGACGGTTCGGCCTCGCCCATGCGCGGCATGGACACCAACGGCCCGACGGCTGTGATCCGGTCTGTTTTAAAAGCGGGCTTTGAGGACTCCTACGCCCAGGTGTTAAATCAAAAATTCACGGCGGCCATTCTCGGCAGCGAGGAGAGCCGGGAGAAGCTGATGCAGTTTACTAAAGCCTTCATGCTTGGCGGCGGCACGCACATCCAGTACAACATCACCGACACCGAAGAGCTGAAGGAAGCCAAGGTTAAGCCCCAAGAGCACAAGGACTTGATCGTCCGAATCGGCGGCTTCAGCGCGTATTTTGTGCAGCTGTCGCCGGAGATTCAAAACGACGTGATCGACAGGAGCGAACAGACGCTCTGACAGACAGCGGGAGGCACAATCATGGGTGAACTGACATACAAGAACCTGTTCCAGCCCATCAGGCTCGGCGGGACGTTATTCCGCAACCGTATTTTTGCCGCGCCCACAGGGTATCAGGACCTGAGCAGGGAGGGCTACCTGCCCGCGGAAGCCGCCTATTACTATGGCAGGAAGGCCGTCGGCGGCGCGGCGTCCGTGGCCGTCGGCGAATGCGTCGTCGATTCCAAATACGGCAAGGGCGCGCAGTATCATATCTGTATGGATGACCCCTTTTCCCGCAATGGCCTGTGCAAGGTCACCCATGCCGTCGCGCGGCAGGGCGCCGTGGCGGCGGCGGAGCTCCAGCATGCGGGGATGTACGCCAACCGGATGCAGGACCCGCCCGGGGTCGCGTACGGGCCGGTCGACTGCGAGGATCACGGGCGTCCGGTGCGCGCCATGACGGAGGAATTTATCGAATATACGATTGAAAAATACGCCCGGGCGGCACGGTTTGCCAAGGCCTGCGGGTTTGGCATGGTGACCATCCATGCCGGCCACGGCTGGCTGCTGTCCCAGTTTTTATCGCCGTCCTTAAATACGCGCCGCGATAAATGGGGCGGCCGGCCTATCGAGAACAGGGCGCGGCTGGCCGTCCGCATCTGCGACGCGGTGCGCAAGGCCGTCGGACCGTCGTTCCCCATTGAGATTCGCATCAGCGGCTCGGAGTGCTACGAGGGCGGGTACGATATTGACGAGGGCATCGCCTTTGCAAAGCAGCTGGAGGGCCACGTGGACCTGATCCACGTCTCCGCCGGCAGCCACGAGGTGGAGGAAGTGTTTACAGTCACCCATCCGTCCATGTTCCTGCCGGAGGGCGTCAATGTCCGGTATGCCGCCGAAATCAAAAAGCACGTGAAAACGCCCGTGGCCGCAGTCGGCGCGCTGGCGGACCCGGAACTGATGGAGGAGATCATCGCCTCCGGTCAGGCCGACGTGGTTGAAATCGCCCGGGGGCTCATTGCCGACCCCGATATCCCGGTCAAAGCGCGCACCGGCCGGGATAAAGAAATCCGCAAATGCCTGCGCTGCCTGGCCTGTTTCTCCACGCTGATGACCTGCGGGCAGTTCTACTGCGCCGTCAATCCCGAGAGCGGGCGGGAGATGGAGATGACCTTTGACCTGCCGCCGGCAAAGCATCAGAAGGTGCTCGTCGTGGGCGGCGGCGTCGCCGGGATGCAGGCGGCGCTGACCTGCGCAGAACGCGGCCATGCGGTCGTGCTCTACGAAAAGCGCGGCCGCCTCGGCGGAACGCTTTTATGTGAAGAAAACGTCCCCTTTAAAAAGCGCCTTGCGGAGTATCTTACCCGGCAGGCCGAGGCCGTCGGCAAGGCGGGCGTTGACATCCGTTTAAACACAACCGTTACGCCGGAGTATGCCGAAAAAATCGGCGCCGACGTCCTGATCTCCGCCGTTGGCGCAAGGCCCATTATCCCCGATATCAAGGGGATAACGGGTAAACATGTCATCTCTGCCGAGCGCGCTTTTACAAGCCCCGACAGCGTCGGCAAGCGGGTGGTGATCATCGGCGCGGGTCTTGTGGGCGTCGAACTGGGGATTTATCTTTCAATGCTGGGCAGGAAGACTGTTATCGTCGAAGCGGCCGATAAAATCAGCGACGGCGGCAACTTCCAGCACGCCAAGAGCCTGAATGTTGAAATTGAAAAACACGCCGTTGAGATACTCTTTTCGACGCAGATAACTGAAATCATGGAAGCCGGCGTCCGGTGCCGTACCGGCGGAAGTGAGAAGTTTATTGAAACCGACACGGTCGTTTACGCCGTCGGGCAGCGCCCGCTGCAGGACGAGGGCGCGCTCTTCCATCGCTGCGCGCCCGAGTTTTATCAGATCGGCGATTGTGTTGCCCCGGGCAATATCATGAGCGCGGTGGCCGCCGCGTTCACGATCGCCAGAAATATCGGCAGGCTGTAATGATATAAAGCGGGAATGTTTCGCGCGGCGCTCAAAATGAGCGCCGCGCTGTTTCTTTATGTGCCATCTTTGCAATAATATATTGAATGTATATTCAAAATATGACGAATCCCTTCTGCGTCAAAACAGCCATGTACCGTCAGGCTGGCGGCCGTTATCCCTTGCCCAGCGCCCTGAGAACCTTGTCGGGCGTGGCGGGCGGGTCGACCCAGACGCCGACGGCGTTGTGGATGGCGGTGATCACAAGATGCGTATTGGCCAGCGAGTGGCTGATGCCGCTGGCGCCGTAAGCGCCGTTGCCGGCGCGCGTTTCCAGCAGCTCATGCTCTACCGGCGGCACGTCAAGCATCGTCGGTTTTTTGTACTCGATCATATTGCTGTTGAGCTTGACGCCGGTCCTCCTGTCAAAAATGTAGTCCTCCAGGAGCTGGCTGCCGTGGCTGAAATACATGACCTGGTCGATCTGGCTCTCCAGGGACGTCCGGCGGATGACCTTACCTGGGTCCACAACGGTGACGAACCGGAGAATTTCAACCTCGCCGGTCTCCGTGTCCACCGCCACCTCGCAGAAAACGGCGTTCATCGTATCCAGCATTTTGCCGCCCTCGCCCAGGAGCCATGCAGCCAGGGGCGGCCGGCCAGAATAGGTGGCCACAAGCTCCCTGTTGGTGGCCCGGCTTAAGGGTACCGCCTTTTCCGGATCATTTTTCACGAAGATTTTGCCGTCGGCGATGTCTAGATCCTCGGGCTTGAGCCCTTTGAACGGGCCGGGCTCCGGCAGGGGCGGATCGTTGAGCGGGGCCGCCATCATGAGGGGCCAGCTCTCCGCGTATTCGATGGCGGCTTCGAGAATCTGCCTCTTTAGGATGTTGGCGCATTCCTTCATAGCCCAGGAGGAGGCGGAGGTGCCGTCCGAGCCGCCGCCGACGGGGGAGAATTTTGCCCTGTAATCGTAGTCGATGCTGATATCCTCGTATTCCAGGCCCAGCTCCTCCGCCACAACCATGGCGTTGGCTTCCACCATATACACGCCGAAGACCGGGCCCTGCGTCGGCATATGCACAACGCCCTGGCGGAACTCCAGCCGGCAGGTGTAGCCGGAGACGGAATGCCGCGGCGACATCTGGAAACGGAAGCTGGCGCCGTGCATCCGGCCGTCCGGCAGCTTTTTTGTGCCGGCGGGATGCCAGTTCCAGTTCATGAGCCTTTTGCCGGCCCCGATGCAGGCCTCAAAGCTGGGGACGGGATTCGGGTCGTCCTTGCCGGCGGGACCGTGGAGGTTCAGGCGGGCGATATCAATCGGGTCCTTCCCGAGCTTTTCGGCAATCATGTAGAGGGCTACGGTGATGCCGTCCCAGTTGAAGGGGATATGCTGGCCGCTGACCCACATCATATTGCGGTTGGAGTCGACGATTTCCATCCGCTGATAAATGTTCTGGCACTTGATGATATTGTACGGCCCGTGCTTCTGGTCGCCCACATGGCCGAAGGAGGAGCTGCCCAGGACGCCGCCGTCGGCAACGGAAAAGTCGTCGATGGCGGTGATGAGGCCCTCGTTTGTAAACCCAATCTTCAGGTGCATGTAGCGCTGCTTCATCGTCACGGAGTCGTAGGTCTCCTCGCGCGTCATGACGCAGCGGACGGGGCGCCCGGTGCGCTTTGCCAGCAGGGGGGTGATCTCCTGGGCCCGGCGAAGGCCCCAGTCGCAGTACTTGCCGCCCATAAACAGGCTCTCCTGGACGACGTTATCAAGCGGTATGTTATACATTCTGCTGATGGGCAGCCGCTCCCGTACGGCGCCTTCAATGTGCAGGACATCGCTCTGGCCGGTATAGCTGTCCTTTGACCACCAGGCCACCGAGCCCGGCGGGTTCGGCATATGGGAGGCAAAGGCGGGCGTGTACAGGTCGTATTCGATGATGTGGTCCGCCATCTTGAACCCCGCGTCCAGATCGCCGCGGCAGACGTTTGAGTAAGCGACGTTTCCCTTTTTGGGCAGGTTCGGCGGCGCGTTCGGGTCGGGGATGCCAAAGATAGGCGTCGACCTGTCCTGGGGGCGGATGACAAAGCTGTCGGGCTTTCTGCCCTCCATCAGGTCTGTGACGTGGGGCAGGACCTCCCACTCCACATGGAGCGTCCGCAGCGCCTGTTCACAGATGTCCTCACTCTCCGCCACGACAATGACGGCGACCTCCGCGCCCTCCTGGTCGGCCAGGTTGTCCAGCCACGGTCTCGGCGCGCCCCAATGCTCCCCGTAGCTGACGAGGTTTTTGATATCCTCGTCCTCCCAGGTGAGAATGTCCACAACGCCGGGGAGCGCCCGGGCCTCCGTCGTGTCAACGCGCAGGACCCTGGCGTTGGCGTAAGGGCTGCGCAGAAATTTGGCGTGGAGCATGTTGGGGAGCACATGGTCGCTGCCGTACTTGGCAATGCCGGTCGCCATGGCATAGGACAGAACGCCGGGGAGATTGGGTTTCCCGACAACTCTGAAATGCTCTCTCTGACCGTTGACACCGGCTAAATCAGCCATTGCTGGTAACCTCCTTTTTATATTGTGTCAAACCCGGCAAACGCCGCAGTACGCCTGCATACAGGCGGAATTATGCGATTGTCGGGTATCGTCCGTTTATTCACCATTATACCAGGATATCCCGTGTGAACCGTTGGAAATCCAACATAAACAAAAAACAGCATCTGTGCAAATAACAGATGCTGTTAATTGCTAAAGCGACTTGTTACTTTGGAAAGACAACGACGAGCAGCATCTTAAAGCGCCCGTCCGCCGCCACGGCATGGGGGATACCGGCCGGCATGACGATGGTCTTTCCGGCCTCCACCGAATACTTAT
>JAJUHI010000090.1 GCA_029267955.1 Sporobacter termitidis
ATGAGGTCCATCACCACATCCTTCGCATCGTCGTCCACCAGCTCCAGAACCTCCAAGGCCTTGTCGTTGACCGCCCTGTACGCGCTGAGCTGGCCGGTTTCCTTCGCTATCCGGCAGGCGTGGGTCAGCGCCGAGTAGGCCGTCATCTTTTTTGTCAGCAAATCGTTGTAGATCCTCAGGTCATTCCCGCGCCTTCTGATGAGCCGGGACAGAAAAAACATGATGCACGCCAAGACAATAATCCCCGCTATCACAATTTCGCGGTCCAGTTTATCCAGCATCGCCCATACCCATTTCTCCGGCGGCGTCATTTGATCATCCCATGCATTCCCGCCGGCGAATGCATAGGAGCCGTGTGCAACACGGCAAGACATCTTTTGACTAAGTATAAACGACAACCGTTAAATTCTCAACTTTAATTTCACATACGCGGCTTTTTTACAGCGCCACGTAGGCCGCCCGGAAGCCGATGTCCGGGAAGATGAAGTCCCGCGTTTCGCGCAGGTACAGGTCCCACAGCCAACCGGGGGAGTTGTCCCAGTAGGAGCCGCCCCGGGCCAAAACCCGCTCGCCGTAGTTTTTGATAAACAGGATGCCGCTGCTGCGCGGGTCTTTCAGCGGGTACAGCCCCAGCTCCTGCAGCAGGATATGTACCGGGACGTCCGCCGGCGTGTCCCCCACCATATTGAAAGTGTAACCGTAGTCGGCCCCGGGTGTCATCTCGCCCGTATATTGCAGGTTGTCAAGCCTTGTGGAGAGCCGGACCCCGCCCGGTACCATGACGACCTTTTTTGTGTCCACGCCGGGCATGACGCCGTCAAACTTGTAGGTGTCCGGGCTGCCCGGCGGGACAAGCTCGCCTTTTGTATTGATGGCCCTCCAAAGGTCGCTGTCGAGGCTCTCGTCCACGTTTAAGGCGCTGTCGTTGTCGGGGATCACCTGTATCTCGCCGTTCACGACGCGCACGCCGGACACCCAGTCAAACACGTTGCCCACCAGGTCGCTGATGCCGAAGGGGGAGTGGTCGTGGTTCCAGGCGTCCGGCCCAGTGCCGGTGTAGGTCCGGCCGGCTTTCGTGACGCTCAGCTCGTTTTCCGGCGAGAAAACGCCGCACTCATGGGGCCTGCCGAAGGCGACGCCCCAGTGGGTGTTCCCCCGGGGGACGGTGTCGTTTTTCATGGACCAGTGGGCTATTGCCGCCCATTCGGCGTTGGTCAGCAGGTGCCAGCCCCTGCCCTTGCGGGCGCAGGCCTGGCGCGCGTCGTCAATGGTGATGGTATGGGCCGGGTCCCGGCCCGGCAGCGAATACGCCCGGCCATACTCGATGACGTTGAGGTACTTGCTGATATAAATGCAGTCCAACACCCGGCCGCCCACGACAAAGGCCGAGCAGGGCTTATCCTCTCCGCCCTCGACCACATCCGACCAGTTAAAGCGCGGGATGCGCACCATGACCGACGGCCGCCCCAAATCGTCGCAGATAAGCGTGTTCCTGCCGCCGGACGCCGCCTCCAGGGCGAACCTGGCCGCTTCCACCGCCTTCGGGTCTGCCGGCGCCGGCGGCTCTTCCGGACAAACCCGCTTTACCGACCGGTGCAGACGCTGAAAGCCCAAATCGTCCGATTCGCCGATTTCAATCTGGTAAACAACCCTTGTCCCGTCCGGCAGATAGCCGTACTGCTCGCCTTTTTCAAGAGCCCCCATATTTTGCACCCCTTGTCATTTTTTATTTTACTATATCACCTCCCCATACGGCATTCAATCGAAAAACGAGCCGTGTTTCATTTGGCCAGCCCCGCGCCGAAGCCGGTGATGATGGCCGTCACCTCCTCCACGGCTTCCGGCTTTAACAGCGGCAATAATTTGAACTTAAACTTCTCGACATACGCCTTGTCGAAGGTGCCGTCAGCCTGTCTTTTAAAACTCTCCTCCAGCAGCGTTTTCGCGGCGCTTTCGTTGCCGTCGGGCACCCGGTCCATTATGAAGCTGTAAAACCTCTGCTGACCTTGATCCATTAAAGAACCAACCCCTTTATCTAAAACTTGTCGATGCTTATCATGGCTGGACGCTTTCGGGAATAAACATAGAAAAACTGCAAAAGGCCGGATTTGTATGAAAACAGCGTTCAATCCAAAATGCCTGCGCGGGCTGGCTGCCTGCCAATACCTCCTGATGCTTCTGCTGGTTGCGGCAACATGGTTTTTTATCGATACCCCGAATCTGCCGGCGTTTCACGCTGGGCAGGGCGGCGTCATCGTCATCGACCCTGGACATGGCGGCGTGGACGGCGGCGCCAACCGCGGAGACATGCTTGAAAAGGACTTCAACCTGGATATCGCCCTGACGCTGCGCGCCATCCTGGAGGACAGGGGTTATACCGTCGTCATGACCCGGGACAAGGACATTGCCCTCGACAAGCTCAACCAGTCCAGCCGCAGCCGCCATACCAGAGACTTAAACGCCCGGGTGGATATCATCAACAAAAGCGGCGCGGCGCTTTTTGTCAGCATCCACATCAACAGCAATCCGGGCGACCCGTCGGAAAACGGCTCCAGCGTGTTTTATAGGAGCAAATCCGACCAAAGCCGGGACTTAGCCGCCGAAATCCAGAAGGCGCTCAACAGCGCGGTCAACGAGGCGTACGGCCGGAAAACCCACGCGCCGCAGCCGGGCCGGTATTACATATTGAGCCATACGGGCATACCGGGCGCCCTGGTGGAAGGCGCTTTTCTGACCAACGCCGCGGACCGGCAGCTTTTGAAAACGGCGGAATTTCGCCGTCAGGTGGCGGCCGCCGTCGCCGACGGGATTGAAAACTATCTCGCCCTGTGTAAAAAAGGAACCTGAAATCGCTTTGGATTTCAGGTTCCGGGCCGTTAAGATTGCTGTGGCCTGAATGTGGTGCAGCATGTCTCGTCGCTGGTTTTTGCCTTGCTGCGCATGGGGTTTACTTCAATCTGGCTTGCGTAGCACATATGGTTTTTATAATACTGACAAGTATCAACGCCGCACTTGACTTCCATTTTCGGAGCGTCCATTCTATTACCACCTTCCTTTGCCGCAGTTATATTATTAGCCGAAGCCTTGCAAATATAAATGGATAAGTCTTAAAAAATGGCAGTATTTTTCGAATGGGGCCTGAATGTTGTGCAGCAGGTTTCCTCGCTCTTCCGGGCATGGCTGTGTTTCGGGCTGACCTCTAACCTGCCGGCATAACACATGTTGTCGTTATAAAACAGACATGTGTCAACATCGCATTTTACTTCCATTTTCGGAGCGTCCATGCTTCATCCGCCTTTCCTTTGAGAATGACTATAGTATAAGCAGTTTGATTTTTGTTATGAGCAAACGCAGAAAAGAGGCTGTTGCAAAACGGCGGGCGATTGATAATCGCCCCTACATGCTGTGGTTCAAGCTTCAACAGTACCACAAGATTTCGTAGGGAACGGTTATCAACCGTTCCAAAATGATCGTTTTGCAACAGTCTCTTTTATACTTTATCGCTTATCGCCTATTTTTTGTTAAACTTCGGCTTTTCGCCGTAAACCAGCTCCTTTTTCATCAGCAGGCTGCTGACCAGGAAAAAGACGCCCAGCACCAGGGCGGCGATGGCCCAGGCCTTCAGATAGGTTTGAAGGTCCATATAGACAAATCCAAGAATTGCCGCTATGATGTAAAGAACCCCGGCAATCACACCCAGGTTTTTCTTTTTCCGCATAACGCTGCCAACCACGCCGGCGATAAAGAACAGGACGCCCACCGCAAGGCCGTAGGCCGCGCCGCGCTCATTTGTCGGGTCAAACCCGCAGGACTGGACAAATATGACAAAAAATGCGAGAATACTGGCGATGCTGAGAACGAGCCTGACTATTTTCATCAAAAACATCCTTTCCCTCCGCCCATGGCGGTAATTTATGTCTTAGTCGTCGCCCAGGGGCCTGCCGGCCTGGGTAAATATCTGCCGGTACAAATCCTCGCCGTAGGCCGTCTCCAGCGGCTCTCCGGGCAGGATTTTAAAGGTCCGCGCCGCGTCCTCCCGCCGCTGCGCCCGCAAAAACTGCGTGGTGTCGTCGCCGAGGAACGAGGCGGCGTACAGATACAGGTGCGATACGGAAAAGACCTCCACGCCGTTGTCCGTCAGGCCCTTCGTCACCTGGCGGCAGATTTCCGACCCCTCCCGCTCGTTGGTGGAGGAGAAGGATTCGTTGAGCATCACCATCGAGCCGCGCGCTACTTTATCCACAATCGCGCTCATGCGGGACAGCTCCTCCTCCAGGCGGCCGGTCTGCATGTTCCTGTCCTCCTCCCTCTTAAAGTGGGTGAACAGGCCCCGGCGCACGGGGGCGGCAAAGCACTCCGCGCCCACAAACATCCCGCTCTGCGCCATCAGCTGGGCCTGCCCCATGCTTCTTAAAAAGGTGGACTTGCCCCCCTGGTTGGCGCCGGTGATGATATACAGGTTCTTCCCGGAGACCTCAAGGTCGTTGCCCACCACGGGCCCGTCGATGGTCAGGGCCAGGCTCACGTCGTACAGCCCGTGCCACACCCGCTCCCGGCTGTCTGGCGGCAACAGCTCCGGGAAGCACTGGGGCATGCCGAGCCCGCGTATTTTCTCGCTTAGGTTGAGGCAGCCCACAAAAAACGCCAGCTCGTTTCTGAGCATATTGAAAAAGCTTTCAAGATACAACGCCGACCACTTGAGGATGTTGGACGCTTCGCTGACGGCGCGCTCCTGGCGGTTTGAAATATCCGCCATCTCCTCCGGGTTGCGTTCCGAATCCGCCGTGAAGGACGCGGCCGACAGCCAGCGCATCCAGAAGCCCTTTTCCTTGCGCCGGAGCGTGTAGTCCACGCTGTGCAGGTGGCTGCCCAGCTTGGCGCTGACTAGGATGTTGTCCGTGTTGCTGATCTCCTTTAAATAGTCCGAAACCGTATTGAAATGGTCGTCGGTCAGCTCCCGCTCCAGCAGT
Source organism: Sporobacter termitidis (assembly GCA_029267955.1). GTDB lineage: Bacteria > Bacillota > Clostridia > Oscillospirales > Oscillospiraceae > Sporobacter > Sporobacter termitidis_A. Next base: position 4,971 of record JAJUHI010000090.1, read on the forward strand.
TCCACCAGCTTCCGGAAGCCTTCGGATTTAAAGTTTAAAAGCTTGTTGTCCACGGCGGCCCGCAGGTCGCGCAGCATTTTTAAATAGGTTTTCAACAGCTCCAGCGCGTTTTTAAAGGGCTCGGCCAGCCGGGCCGTGGGCGAAAAGCGCCCCTTGACCCGGTCCACCGCGGCGCAAATGGCGTACAGCCGGCGCACAATGTCCGGGTTGGACAGCGCGTCCTTGAGCACCTCCCGGCGGTATTCGACCGCCTGGACGGATTGCAGCGGGCGCAGGAGCGCGTCTTTGCAGACGTCGTAAACCGTATCGTCCCCCGCCGACATCTGCGTCAGGATGCGCCGCAGCTCCAGGTCGGCCATCAGGGCGTCCGGGTCGGCGCACAGCGGGGGTTTGCCGGCGGCGCCCTCTTTAAACATCAAATATGCTCTCATTGCGCAAGCCTCCCGGATATTTGTTCGTACGCCAGGCCGTGCTTTGTGGCAAGGCACATGGCATAGGCCAGTCCGTCGGGCGGCTTCCGCAGGATTTTAAAGGTCCGCCGGGCCGGGTCCTCTTCGCTGACGGTACTCATCATGCTGACCGTCTCCGGCCCGAAGACGGCCAGCTCGTCGATAAAGGTGACCACCAACGCCGGCGCTTCCAGTTTGCTTAATGCCTTCATCATGCGTCTACCCAGGGCGGAGGCGTCCTTGAAGGTGGTGGAGCCGAAAATTTCGTTGACGATGACGATGCTCCTCTCGGTGGCCTTGTCCATAATGTCCCGCAGCCGGATCAGGTCGTCCTGCAGCTTACCGCTGAGGGTGGATAGGTCCTCCTCCCGCTCGAAATGGGTGAGAATCTTGTCAAACAGGTACAGCGCCGCTTCGCGGCCCGGCACGCACAGCCCCAGGGCGGCCAGGTAGTGCATCTGGCCGAAGGCCCGGGCAAAGGTGGTCTTGCCGCCCTGATTGGGGCCGGTGATGACCAGGATGCGCTCGGGCGCGGTGAGCGTAAAGTCGTTTGTCACGACGGGCTCGGCCTTGTGGCGGTTCATGTACGCCAGCGCCATGTCAAAGCCGTCGCGGCTGTACAGATGCGACACGTCGGCGCATATGGCGGGATAGCAGAACGGCAGCCCCTTTTGCTTGAGGGGGGCGATCAGCGCCTGCCAGGAGAGGTAAAACTGGACCTCCCGGAAAAAGCGCAGAATCGTGTCGTTGTCAAAACCGGAATACTTGTCAAAAAAACTGTCCAGATCGGCAAAAATATCCTCATAAACCACGGCGACCATGTTTAAAAGCGTGGCCTCCGTCCGGTAGTCCTGAGACTCGCTCATGCCGCCGGACTGGTACTCCTCCGTATCCTCCTGCCGGAACTTTGAAAACGCCGACAGCAGGGCGCCGCCCAGGTCCTCCTGCCCCTCGTACCGGCGGATGCGGATGGTGGGGAACTTGATGTTCATGCAGTATTCCACCGAGGAGAGCTTTTCCCGGAGCCGCCTGGCGTGGGCGCACATCTCGATAAACTCTTCCGATTTGATATAAGACGCCAGATAGTCCGCAAAGCCGCGCAGGCCCGCCGACCGCAGCCGCAGCCCCGACAGCGCCTCGGCCAGTTCCGTTATCGCCGCGCTGTACTTCTCGGTAAACTCCAGCAGCCGCCCCCGGACCAGGAAATTGTCGTGCCACTTGAGCGGGGAGGTTATCGCGTTGCGAATCTCGCCGACGATTTCCTCGATGCCCTTAATCTTATGTACAAACGCCATGATCAATGCGCGCAGCCCGTCGTCCTCCAGTTCCCTGGCCACCTCCTGGCGGTAGACGATGGTATCCTTGTCCTGCAGCGGGGTATAAAAAAAGCTCTCCAGGTCCGACCCCTTTTTAACGCTGACGCCGAAGCCCTTGTCCTCCGTCAGGATGGGCGCGAAAATCTGGTCCAGGTTCAAGTCCGCAAAGCAGTCCGGCTCGCTGCTGCTGCGCGGCTGCTGGTGTTGTTCCCGCGTGGGGAACAGAATACTGTAAAACATTGTATCCCCTTTCCTCCGATTCTCTGTTTTAATTGTTGATTATAACAGACGCAGCCGCCCTTGTGGTTTCTTATTTGTAAACTTTTATGCTTATCCATTATGACGCCGCCTGAAATCTGAAAATATATATAAAAAATTGAACGGAGCATCAAGATGGGATTTATCAAAAGTCACAAACGGGCACTCCTGGCGCTTCTGGCAGTTTTAATCCTCTTGGGGGCGGGTTCCCTCTACTGGCTGAGAACGTCCGACGCCCCCCTTGCCGCCGGCTTCAGAGCGACCGTGAAGGACATCCTCAGCGACACGGGCTACGGCCGCCGCCCCAACCTGACGAAGGAACTTCATGTCCTGGGCGAAACGGTTTACGTGGACGGGGCCCCCGGTACGATGCCGAAAAACCCCGAGCGGCACGACGTCAAGGTTTCTTACTTGACGCCCGACGGCCAGGTGTTCTGCGATTACACGACGGGCTTTGCCGTCACCCTCCCGGTCGACATGGCGGCGGATATCTCCCTCAGTCCGGCCCTGGTCAGTTTTGAAAGCCCGGAGGCCCAGGTGGTCATCAGCAGGGAGTGGGCCGTGGGCGAGGCGCCCGACGCCTATGTCGCCTATTACTTTTACAGGTTCCTGCTGGATGCGTCCTACAGGGAGAAAAACGGCATTGAGCTAATAGAGCATACGAAAACGGACGCGCTGGAGCGCCTGACCGTCCGGCTCCTCGACTACCCGGGCGTGTTTGACACCTACACCTACCTGACCTTCAAGACCGGCACCCAGAACTTTTTCCACGCGATGGTGAAGTATTCGTCGTTAAGTCAGGCGGCGTCAAGCCTCCCCCGGCAGGTGGCCGACAGCTTTATATATTTCAGGCCCGAGGGCACTGCCGTGTACACGGCGGACTTTTATCCCCAGCTCCCGGAAAACTGGACGGCGGAAACACGGGCGGTCTACGATAAGCTCGCCTTCTCGGACACCATGCTGTGGGGGATCTTCACAAAAGACGTGCTCACGGAGGGCATCGAGCGCGAGATTCCGGACATGGAGGCGCGGCTGGATTATCAATTTGACATCATCCTCACCTATACCGGTTTAGACGGCGGCTTCCCCTCGGCGTTTATGGAGCGGTGCTACAACGAGGGCCGGCTTGTGGAATTGACCCTGCACGCCACGGAGAGCACCAATATGGACCTTTTCGGCCGTTCCCCGTGGCTGGAGCTATATAAAAAGGGCGACGACCCGCGCATCCGCGCCTTTGCCCGGGCCGCAAAGGAATTCGGTAAGCCGTTTCTGTTCCGGCTCAACAACGAGATGAACTCCGACTGGGTCAGCTACGCCGGGGTCAACAATCTCCTTGACCCGGGCATCTTTAGGGAAAACTGGCGGACAATCTACAGGATTTTTGAGGAAGAGGGCGTCAACAACGCCATCTGGATTTTCAACCCCCACGACAGGACCTATCCGCCCAACTCCTGGAACGTCCCGGCCGCCTACTACCCCGGCAACGGCTATGTCCATCTTTTCGGCGTCACCGGCTATAACAACGGCACCTATTACCAAACGGTCTGGAACGAGCAGTGGCGCGAGTTTGACGACATCTACAGCCAGATACAGAAGGAGTACGCCGGGCTCTTCGGCGCGTTCCCGTGGATTGTCACAGAATTTGCGTCCAGCTCCGTGGGCGGCGACAAGGTCAAATGGATTGACAACATGTTCTCCAATCTTCATAAATACCCTAACATCAAGGCCGCCGTCTGGTACAGCGCCGCCGATTACGACCCCAAAGACTGGACCACGGTGGCGCGGCCCTACTGGCTTAACGAGACGGATGAGACGTTGGAAGCCTTCCGCCGCGGCCTTAAGGGGCTAAAATGACGACTTTTTCGTCAATAAATATGTTGATATTTTAATAGATGCCGAATATAATAGTATCGGTGAGGTGAGATGCATGAATCATCGGCCAGTATCAATAAAGGATATTGTTAACGCCATCGTGCCAATCACGCGGTTTAACCGCGGAGAAGCGAGTAAAATATTTGACGAAGTAAACGAAACGGGCGCCAAGGTTGTACTGAAAAACAATGTCCCCGCCTGCGTTTTGGTAAAACCGGAGCAGTACAATGCGATGGTTGAGGCCCTGGAGGATTATGCTCTCTTCCTTGAAGCCGAAAAGCGCGTTGCCGGCGCTGCAGCGTCCGGGTATATTCCGGCAGAGCAGGTTCAGGCGGAGCTCGGCATTTCTGATGCCGATATTGCCGGCGTTCAGGTGGAAATCGAATGAACCCCTGGCGTGTGGAATATACAAAGGAGGCCGCCCGAGACCTGAAGGCGTTGGACCGTTCCCAGCAAATTCTTGTTTTGAAGGCCATCGAAAAGGTGTCGGCAAACCCGCTGCCCGATACGGAGGGCGGTTACGGCAAGCCTTTGGGGAACCATCTGACCGGCAAGCTGGCGGGATATCTGAAAATCAAACTCAAAAAGCCGGGCCTGCGGGTGATCTACCGCCTGGTCCGGGACGGCGGCATTATGAGAATCATC